>NZ_JAUBRB010000003.1:0-131128 GCF_036701585.1 Microcoleus sp. POL10_C6
GAGATTGCACTCACTTTTTTCACTTCTCTATTTTATTGCGATCGCATTCCTCTTTAAAAACTGTCCGGAGTATTGATTTAACGTATATGATACTATGTAAAACACAACCTAATCTCAAAAACTTTAGTTTAGGGAACTCCACAAGTTGAAACTGGTAGATTTGCTCAGGCTCGATCGCACAATTAAGGTTATTGGCTTTGACGACGCTCCGTTTTCTCGTACAAGCGGCAGTCTGGTGTCGATCGCGGGCATAGTCTGCGGGGGAACTCGATTTGAAGGAATGGTGTGGGGACAAGTCCTCCCCGACGGATTAGATGCCACGGATGCCATTTCTGGGCTACTCATCGGAGGCAAATTTTTGCCGCAATTGCATCTGGTTTTGCTAGACGGAATTGCTTTCGGTGGCTTCAATATTATTGACCTTCCCCAGTTAGCATCGCGGCTGCAAATTCCTTGCGTTGCTGTCATGCGTCGCCAACCAGATTTAGCTGCTGTTGAAAAAGCCCTCGGTCATTTACCCGACTCGGAATATCGTTTAGAATTGTTGCGCCGCGCTGGTAAAATTCACGCTTTTGAACCTTTCTTTTTTCAAGTTTGTGGCGAAAAACCGGAAGTAATTGCGCTGGTGCTTCAGCGTTTGACAGACACTGGAAAAGTTCCTGAAGCTTTGCGTTTAGCTCATTTGATTGGTGCGGCGGTAATTAATGGAGTTAGCAGCAGTTCTGCTTGAATTATTGTTAAGAACGGGCAAGATGCCCATTCCACACAGACTAACTTTTCTGATTGGTGCCCCGGAGAACCCGTTAAGAACGGGCAAGATGCCCGTTCCACAAAGAGTAAATTTTCTTGTGGGGTGGGCATCCTGCCCGCCCATGACAGACTTATTGACAATGGTGCAATATCTCAGTTTCTAGTCTCTTACTTAGACAATCTCGCCCTCTAATTCACCAAATTCGATTTGAGTTCCCAACGCCAAAGTCAGGGTACTTTCAGGTTCTACCATTTTTATATCACCTTGAATGTCGGTAGCCCACCAAGCGCGATCGCACAAATTGGTCAATCCTAATGAAAGCTCGTTTCTCGATCGAGAAGTGACTATAGCTACAAGACCGTTAGATGCTGCGGCTGTTAAACTCGGTATGTCAGAGGTGAATAGTTGAGTTCCCGCACTCAGAGGAATAACTCGACTGCCTAATTTCAGAGAAAATTGCCTGCTGGTAAAAGAATTTACTGCGGGCTGATCTGATATAAAGGTAGGCGGAATATTTGCTGGTGTTGGGGCTGGCAAGTCAGAGTTTCCTACTGTAATTGTACAGTTGCCGATTTTCTTTTGGTCGCCCGATCGCAAATAACTCACCGCCCCGCTATCAACATTCTCGCAAACAATTTGACCTGCTTCTAATTGAAACCGCATTGCCAAGGGTGAAACATTAGGAATGCAGATAATAGACAAATTTTCATCACTGCCAAAAGTCACTGGTTCCGAACCCAGAGTGAGAGTGCGATTTGCTCCGGTATCGTAACTAATTACCAGCCAAGCTTTGTTGAACAAAGTTTCAGCTACAACTAGCATAATTCCAATCCAAAAACCGATCGCAGCACAGCCAGCTAAGCGGCCTGCTGTACCCGATAAATTGTAAGCAAACAGAATAAACAAACAGCCGCCCAAAACTCCTCCAACACCGCCGCCTCCAGTGCCGCGAAGCGCTCCCAAATTAGGAATCCGCTGTGCAAGTCCCAGTCCTAACAAACTGCCAGCTATTCCCCAGCAAATTACTCGTAATAATTCGTTGTTTCCGTCGCCAATTCCGCTGTAAATACCTTCTGCGATCGCCCCAGAAATCGCTCCTGCTATTAAACCAAACAAGCCGCCATTTTTTAAAGCCTGTTTAATTTGAGGTTTGCCTTTGATATAGTAATAATAGCCGAACATAATAGCAGTAGCAATGCCACCGCCTACCAATCCAAACCAGCGAGCGGTAGAAAATACACTGTCAAAAACAGATTCCGAACCAGTGAGACCCTGCATGAAAGGTTCGGTGATGAGATTGCCGACGAAACCGCCGACAGCACCGCTAATCCCAAACTGTAAAGCTTTTTTAATGGCTGATAGATTTCTTTTCACGGCGCACCAGATTTAAAGTGAGAGTCAAATCTAGCTACAAGCTCGAAACTTAGGATTTCCGATGATCTTATTATCTGGCATCGCGATCGAGAACAGGCAAGATGCCTGTTCCACAAACACAAAGAGTTGAGTTTTCTTATGAGTAGTAGAGGTTGGGCAGGAACCATTGGTGTCAACTTAAGCTTTTAGTCCGCCAGTCCTCCCGCTGACCCAGCAGTCCACCAGGGAATTCATTCCCTGTCTAGTAGCAAAAGTCCTCTCAAAGAGGACTGAATCATTCCTTAGTCCTCTTTGAGAGGACTTTCGCTTTGAGGCAGGGGTTTCAACCCCTGACGGACTATCGGTTTTACCTTAAGTGCACACCAATGGGTAAGAGATTCCGCCCGTCCAAGACTTATTCAGAATGGTGCAAGATGTGAGACGATCGCACCTCTCCCCGCCTGTCTCCCGCCTGTCTCCCCCCATCTCCCGCTTGTCTCCCTCTCAGGGAGAAGTCTTTGACCCTCGCGCCGTCGCCCGTCACAATTCCCGCTCAATGCTCGATCGCCTGTAACCCTTGCTGCCCGATAATTTTAGAAATTTTTTAACTGTGAAATTTTAACGGAGAAGACCCCAGCGAGGGCCCCAATATGAAAAGGAATGTTACAAACTATTACAGTAACACTCAGAATGTGAACATAATGCCTCAAAATACTTGCGAGAGGTAGTTGTGTCAGAGAAGCAATATCCTTACTAACTGCCCGACAGTCACTCGATCGCCACTAAGTGGCCTGCTGCAATCTTTATCATAAATTAAAGATCGCATCAGTCATTTATGGTATTGTAAGCGACAGGCTTAGTGCGAGCACTCACAACCGCACCGGCGTGAAGAACAAGCGCCGTTAAGCACCGAAGGCAGTCAACCGCCAACAACTTCAACAGTTGCTGAGTGTGGAAAGTCCAGCCTTCCCCGTCAAAGCTCCTGCCTGAGCAGGAAAGATACGGGACACAAGCGCCCGCTTTCGCTAGCTCAGCGCAGAGCAGTTCATATAGCAAAATATCCAGCGGGTACACACAAGATGAGTATCGTCACCAAATCAATCGTCAACGCAGACGCCGAAGCTCGCTACTTGAGCCCAGGTGAATTAGATCGGATCAAAAGCTTCGTCACCTCTGGTGAACGCCGCGTCCGCATCGCCCAAATTTTGAGCGAATCCCGCGAACGCATCGTCAAGCAAGCAGGCGACCAACTTTTCCAAAAGCGCCCTGATATTGTTTCTCCCGGCGGCAACGCTTACGGCGAAGAAATGACCGCAACTTGCTTGCGCGACATGGACTACTACCTGCGTTTGATTACCTACGGAATCGTAGCTGGCGACATTACTCCGATCGAAGAAATCGGTATTGTCGGCGTCCGCGAAATGTACAAATCTCTCGGCACCCCGATTGAAGCCGTCGCCGAAGGCGTTCGCGCTATGAAAAATGCAGCAAGCTCGCTGCTGTCTGGAGAAGATGCTTCCGAAGCTTCCTCTTACTTCGACTACGTTATCGGTGCGATGCAGTAAGGAATTTTGATTTTAGGTTTTCGATTTTAGATTGAAAAATTGGGGGTTGCCGGCAACAAGTTAAAAGCTTTTGCAAATAACCAGCCAGTTAAAAATCTCAAATCCCACATCCCAAATTCCAAATTCTAGCTCCAAAATTGGACTGACTCAGCCACTTTCTAGGAAACAAGACAACCATGCAAGACGCAATTACCGCCGTTATCAATTCCTCTGACGTTCAAGGTAAGTACCTGGACATCAGCGCTCTAGACAAGCTCAAGAACTACTTTGCTTCTGGCGAACTGCGCGTCCGCGCCGCTACAGCCATCAGCGCTAATGCAGCCACAATCGTCAAAGAAGCAGTTGCTAAGTCTCTGTTGTACTCTGATGTAACTCGTCCCGGCGGCAATATGTACACCACTCGTCGTTATGCAGCTTGCATCCGCGACTTGGACTACTACCTCCGCTATGCCACCTACGCTATGCTAGCTGGCGACCCTTCCATCCTCGATGAGCGCGTGCTCAACGGTTTGAAAGAAACCTACAACTCCTTGGGCGTGCCCATCGGTTCTACCGTGCAAGCAATCCAAGCAATGAAAGAAGTCACCGCCGGTTTGGTCGGTTCTGACGCTGGTAAAGAAATGGGCGTCTATTTCGACTACATCTGCTCTGGCTTGAGCTAAGACTCAGGAAGAAGGAAGAAGGAAGAAGGAAGTTCGGCAACGGATTCTGTAACGGATGTAACAGATTTCAGTCCGATGGAAGTCGGAAGAAGGAAGAAGATTTATTTCTTACCTCTTTTAACTTTTTACTTTTTACTTTGGACTTGTTACCTTTGGCTTTCAAAAGAGGTCAGGGAAGTTGAGAGTGATTGCTAGACCGTCAAAGGCTTGTCGAGAAAGCCCGGTGAGTTTTAACGAGCTAGTTTTGACTCCTAACTCCCTGCCTTCAATCTTTAAAAAATCCATCTAATAATCTGTAAACCTACTCAGGAGTTAGTTTCCCATGAGAATGTTTAAGGTGACTGCTTGCGTCCCAAGTCAAACTCGCATCCGCACTCAGCGCGAATTGCAAAATACCTATTTTACTAAGCTCGTTCCTTACGACAACTGGTTCCGGGAACAGCAAAGAATTATGAAAATGGGCGGCAGAATTATTAAAGTGCAACTGGCTACCGGTAAGCCCGGTGCTAATACAGGTTTACTTTAAGAGCCGAAGCTGGATTAGTAGAGGGGTAAGAGGTCGCGATCGACCTCTTTTTTGTTGTTATAGTAGAAGGAAGAATGTCCAGGGTTGTTAATCTAATCATTGACAAATATTTCAATAAGCCGAAAGTATAACTGCGATTATCGCTAACAAAACAGCAAGCATTTGTGGTAATGTAATAGCCTCTTTCAAGAATAAAGACGATAATAATATAGTAATCAGCGGGTAGATAGACGTAACACTCACTACATTGGCAACTTCACCTTTACCAAGGGCTATAAAAAATACTAATGATGCCACCGTACCACAAACGCCAACTAACATGGCAAACAAAATTCCCCTAAGATCCCCCTCAAAACTAAAATTATTAGTGTGGAAAATAATAAATAAAGTAGTTAAAATAGCGCCAATAGCTTCATAAACAAAAGCAGTTTTATAGTCAATATATTTAGTCGCTAAATTGCCAAAAAATCCCCACAAACCATATAATAGCGAACAGATTAATGCGTAAATTAACCAATCTGGTACTTTAGCCATCTTTGTTAGAGTTTATTGAGATCATTCTAAAATCCTATGGCTAATGACATTCGACGTTTCATTCCATTTTTTGACCCCAGCGCGTCTCAATGGGCCGCTGAGGCCCGGTGGCTGAGGTGGCTGACTTTTCTGTGGCTGTTTGTAGGCCTGACCGCATTGTTTTCGGCTTCCTATCCCATTGCAAATTATGAATTTGGAGACGGGCTTTATTATTTTAAACGACAGCTAGTCGCAGTGGCGATCGGGCTGGCCGGCTTTAACTTGATGGTGTACTCCCCACTGCGCTACATCATGAAAACATCTCAGTTAGGCGTTTTGTTGCTGCTGGGATTACTGTGGCTGACCTTGGTTCCGGGGGTGGGAACCACAATCAACGGGGCGACTCGCTGGATATCTCTGGGCCCGGTTCCGATTATTCAACCTTCGGAGTTGATTAAGCCGTTTTTTGTTCTCCAAAGCGCCCGGATTTTCGGCAACTGGTCCCGGTTGACAAATAAAGTTCGCTTAACTTGGCTGTTAATTTTCGGTGCAATGCTGTTGGGAATTTTGTTGCAGCCGAATTTAAGTACCACGGCTTTGTGCGGGATGACTTTGTGGTTGGTGGCTTTAGCGGCTGGCTTGCCTTACTTGCAGTTGGGCGCCACGGCTATGGGGGGAATGCTTTTGGCGGTTTTAAGTATTAGTTTGAGGGAATATCAGCGCCGCCGGATTATGTCTTTCCTCAATCCTTGGGCTGACCCGATGCAAGACGGCTATCAGTTGATTCAAAGTCTCCTGGCTGTGGGTTCTGGGGGCATTTGGGGTGTGGGTTTGGGGATGTCGCAGCAAAAATTATTTTATTTGCCGATTCAGTACAGCGATTTTATTTTTGCTGTGTTTGCTGAGGAGTTTGGTTTGGTGGGAGGTTTCTCGCTGTTACTGATGTTAGCGGCTTACTCTACTGTGGCTTTGAGGGTAGCGATGAAGGCTCGAAATAGTGAGAGTCAGTTGGTGGCGATTGGGGTGATGGTGGTGATGGTGGGACAGTCGCTGCTGAATATTGGGGTGGCGACGGGGGTTTTGCCGACTACGGGTTTGCCGCTGCCGTTTTTTAGTTACGGGGGTTCTTCGATGTTGGCGAGTTTGTTGTTGTCGGGTTTGCTGATTCGGGTGGCGAGGGAGAGTTCTGAGGCTGATGTGGTTTCTTTGGATGGACGCAGAGGGAAGCCGGAAAAACCGAAGTTACGATCGAACAACGGCACTACACAAACTGAATAATTTGTCAAGTTATTTCTTTGACGCGCGGGTAGCTAGAAACCGGGTTTTTTAACCAAAATATTTGCTTAAAACCTTCCATAAGAGTCAAAAAACCCGGTTTCTTTACCTTCTGCGGCCCTTTCATTCCGGGCGATCGACTATTTCCGCCCGTCACCCTTATTGGGCGGTTCTTCTTGTTGTTCTTGAGGTTGAGCTGTGATGTCAGTTAATTCTTTTTTGTCTGGTTGCGGTGTTTCTTGAGTAGAGTTAGCCATTGAGTTTTTCCCTAAATAGATGCAGCGCTTAATTATATCTTTTCCGGCTACAAATGTGTTGCTGTAGATAGGGGGAGGAAAATCAAGACAGACAATTCTGATGCAATTCGATTTTGGCTTTAATATTAGACAGCATTATGTAAATGCAAATGGCGGTCGCTTGCTATACTGCTGGAGGGTTGCAGCCAAACAAATCGGAGGCGGACGCAAAAACACCTTTGTTAAGAATTAAATGCCGAGATGGCGATCTCGATTGATTAACCCTTGCGGCTGCAATTTTCCCAGCATTCGCGTTACTGTTACCAGAAAGAATTGGTTTAAAGCCGGAACTGCGATCGGGAGAAATAAAAAAAAGACTATTCATTACTCCAATCCTCTTCCTTCCAGGTAGATGTCGCTATCTTGCGGTCAACAGTCAACAGTCAACAGCCAACAGTCAACAGTCAACAGTCAACAGAACCGCGTCGTGCAAATCGCATTAGCAATATTTTGATATGTCAAGCGGATATTCAAACCAGAGGCCTCTCAAAAGTTATGAAACTGCAAAAAATTGGATTGTCGGCACTGATCTCAATCTTAGCGGCGCTGACTGTAGGTGAGTTTCGGTTTATCCCTAACTCTCAATTTAAAATCATCAATTCTCAGGCCTTGGCTCAAACTCAAGCTCAGCGGAAAGCCGAAGCAGACCGACTGTTAAACCAAGGGATTCAGCAGCATCAGATTAGTCAATTTCAAGCTGCATTGCAGTCTTGGCAACAGGCACTAATAATTTATCGAGAAATTAAAAACCGCCAAGGTGAAGGGAAAGCTCTGGGAAATCTGGGAATTGCTTACGATTCCCTCGGCGACTACGCCAAAGCCATCGAGTACGCTCAGCAGTTGTTGGCGATCGCCCGAGAAATTAAAGACCGCCAAAGCCAGGGGAAAGCTCTGGGAAATCTGGGAAGTGCTTACCTTTCCCTCGGCGACTACGCCAAAGCGATCGAGTACCAACAGCAGTGGTTGGCGATCGCCCGAGAAATTAAAGACCGCCAAAGCCAGGGGAAAGCTCTGGGAAATCTGGGAAATGCTTACCATTCCCTCGGCGACTACGCCAAAGCCATCGAGTACACTCAGCAGTTATTGGCGATCGCGCGAGAAATTAAAGACCGCCAAAGCGAGGGGGGGGCTCTGGGAAATCTGGGAAATGCTTACCATTCCCTCGGCGACTACGCCAAAGCCATCGAGTACGCTCAGCAGCAGTTGGCGATCGCGCGAGAAATTAAAGACCGCCAAAGCGAGGGGAAAGCTCTGGGAAGTCTGGGAAATGCTTACCTTTCCCAGGGCAACTACGCCAAAGCGATCGAGTACCAACAGCAGGACTTGGCGATCGCCCGAGAAATTCAAGACCGCGAAAGCGAGGGGACGGCTCTCAACAATCTAGGATTGGCTCTCGCCAACTCTGGCAATCTCCCAGCAGCAGAGAAAACCCTACTTGATAGTATTAAAGTTTCCGAATCTCTCCGTGCTGGATTAGACGATGCCAATAAAGTGTCAATATTTGAAACGCAAACTAACCCCTACGTCAATTTACAACAAGTCCTCATTGCCCAGAAAAAAACTAATGACGCTTTAGAAATTGCCGAACGGGGTAGAGCCCGAGCTTTTGTGGAGTTATTGGCATCTCGCCTTTCCCCATCTGTATCTGTCCAAACTACTATCAACCCGCCCAATATCCAGCAAATTCAACAAATTGCTAAACAGCAAAACGCTACCCTCGTCGAGTATTCAACTATTGGGAATCAAGCCCTTTATATTTGGGTCATCAAGCCGACTGGTGAAATTACCTTTCGCTCAGTTGACCTGAAATCTCTTAACATCAATCTACCCGAAGCCAGCGAAGGGGCAAGAGTATCTGCTGCTCTGGGGACGAGAGGATTAAATGATCGAGATACCGCCATCGCTGAGATGATTCGCGGCACTCGCGAGGCTCTGGGTGTATCGGCGGGGGACACTGCCAATAAACAAACAGCTAATCCCCCTGCTTCTACCACTGCTAATTCTCGGATAATCTACCCCAAATTACAGCAAAGTTATCAACTACTGATTCAACCCATTGCCGATCTTTTACCTACTGACCCGAATGCTCCTGTCATCTTCATTCCCCATAAATCCCTGTTTTTAGTTCCCTTTGTCGCCTTACAAGATCCGACAGGTCAATATCTGATTGAAAAACATACTATCCTCACCGCTCCCGCCCTGCAAATTTTGCAGTTCACCCGCCAATCACGGCAAAAAGTCCGACAACTTTCTCTCCAGAATAACTTAGTTGTAGGCAATCCAATTATGCCCAAAATTGGCACACCGCCGCGCCAATTAGCTGCCTTACCGGGCAGTGAACAGGAAGCAATTACAATTGCCCAACTTCTGAATACTAAACCGATTACAGGCTCTCAAGCCACTAAAGCATCGATTGTTCAACAGATGCTAAAAGCCCGGATTATTCATCTGGCAACTCACGGATTACTCAATGAAGTGAAGAGGCGAGATTTACCGGGAGCGATCGCCCTGGCTCCATCAGGAAATGATGACGGATTGCTGACTTCCAGTGAAATCTTGGATTTAAAATTAAATGCAGAATTAGTGGTATTAAGTGCTTGCAATACTGGCAGAGGAAAACTCACAGGTGATGGTGTGCTTGGGTTATCTCGTGCTTTCATTAGTGCTGGTGTTTCCAGTATTATCGTTTCTCTGTGGTTAGTGCCGGATGAGCAGACAGCGGAATTAATGGCAGAATTCTATCGCCAGTTACAGAAAAACCCGAATAAAGCTGAAGCTTTACGGCAAGCAATGCTGATGACAATGAAGATGCACCCAAATCCGCAAGATTGGGCAGCGTTTACGCTGATTGGCGAAGCAGAATAAGATTTTTTTCGGCGCTTGCTACACTGCTTGAGGGTTGCAGCCAAACAAATCCGATGTGGACGCAAAAACATCTTTGTTAAGAATTAAATGCCGATCGCCATCTCGACTGATTAACCCTTGCTGCTGCAATTTTCCCAGCATTCGAGTTACTGTTACCCGCGTCGTGCAAATCGCATTAGCAATATCTTGATGTGTCAAGCGGATATTCAAACGAGTTCCCTCAACCACAGGCTGACCAAATTCCTGTTGCAATAATAGCAGTAGCTGATACAAACGGTCATCTACTCGCCGCTGTCCGGCGATCGCTAAAATTGCTTCCATTTGCCGCAGTCGCCGTACCATTTGAGGCAGCAACTCGTGAGCCAATTGAGGAGAAGCTTCGATTTCCACCATAGAATACCACATCAAATAAATATCTGATGTCGCCGTAGCTCGGTAAGTCTGCAAGCTTGTCAACCACAAACCGAAGCACATCGAAGGCCCAACCCAACCCAAAAGTCCTTCTTCCCCGGTTGGATAAAGCGTACTCAGTTGTGCTAGACCTTGACAGACTCGCCAAAGACCTTGCGACATCATAGGAATGGTTTCGCCCTTAGCATAAAAATGCAAGTTTCGACTCGCTCCTGTGTTATGCTGGACTTCCGCTAAAAGTGCTTTGGATGTTGGTGGCATATCCGTTATTTCCAGCTAAAAAACATTGGTCTGAGACCTACGCCTCTGACTCTAACCGGCAAAGGTAAAGGTTTGGTAATCGTCTGGTTAGCGGCAAGATAAGTTTTAGTCATTAGTCATTAGTTGTTAGTCATTAGTTGTTAGTTGTTATAAAATAATGACTGACGAGCCGCTGGCTTAAAGAAAATAAATGTACTCGTTATTCGGGCTTTTGCAAATAAATATTTAAGTTAAAAAATCCGCCGAATATTTGTTAATAAAGAGTCGGTAAATCAAGGTTTTATAGAAAACAGAGGCGAGTTCTGAAGGTCGATCGCACTCCCAGGCCCGCTGAGTCAAGTGCTGCTATCTGCTGCCACAACCTTCAAGAACTTCTAAAATAGTTCAAGAAGGTATCAAAAGACAAAGTAAGGTTTTTCATGGCCGATCAATTAATTCGCGCTACAGCCGCAGAGGGCGGAATTCGCGCTGTAGGCGTCATTTCCACCCGCCTCACCGAAGAAGCAAGACAGCGGCACAAGCTCTCCTACGTGGCTACAGCCGCCCTCGGTCGCACAATGTCGGCAGGGCTGTTACTCGCCTCCAGCATGAAGCGGCCCGAATCGAGAGTCAATATTCGCATCAAAGGAGATGGGCCACTGGGCGGGCTTCTGGTGGATGCGGGACTTGATGGAACAGTTCGAGGTTATGTGGACAATCCCGGAGTGGAATTGCCGCCCAATGCTAAAGGCAAACTCGATGTCGGCGGGGCAATAGGTGACGGTTATTTGTACGTGGTGCGGGACGTTGGATATGGCTTCCCTTATTCAAGTACGGTGGAATTGGTTTCCGGCGAAATTGGCGACGATCTGACTCACTATTTGGCAACCTCGGAGCAAACGCCTTCGGCTCTGGTTTTGGGGGTGTTTGTGGGGGCGGGCGGGGTAGAAGCGTCTGGGGGTGTGCTGTTGCAGGTTCTGCCCAAGGCGGCAACGGACGAAAAATTGGTGCAAACTTTAGAATCTAGAGTTGCTGAATTGTCGGGCTTTACGCCGCTGCTGCGATCAGGCAAAACGCTGCACCAGATTCTCGAAGAGTTACTGGGAGATATGGGCCTGGAAATTTTCCCGGAAACTCAGATGGTGCGCTTTGACTGTGGCTGTTCGTTCGATCGAGTTTTGGGAGCTTTGAAAATGTTGGGCGAAGCCGAATTGCAAGACATGATTGAAAAAGATGGGGGGGCTGAGGCTACGTGCCATTTCTGCAATGAGGTTTACCAAGCTAATAGCGACCAACTTGCGGAACTGATCGGCGATTTGCGCTCAAACTCCGGTTCTTGAGACGATAATGTGTAATTGGCTCTATTGAGTGCGAGTTAGGGATGATGGCCTTGACCAATTGCCAATTACGCATTATCAATTACCTAATCACAAAATTTTGATTTTGGCGGTTTGGCGATCGGCTCTTGCAGTCTGGGGCCGACGGGAGTATGTAAAAGTGATGAATACATTTTATAGAGCAGTTGATAGCAGCGCTCGCAGTTTTTAAATAACTAACGCTGGCTGGTTGCTGTTTGTGGTGAGGATATGAGTCAAGATCGCAAAATACCAGGCCGTTGGTCTGCATCAGAATCCTTGGAGTCAACAAAGGATACTTCGTCGCTGGTGCGCTTACCAGCAAGGAAAAACCGGGCTGAACGACTTAAAGAGCTCCGAGAGTTGGTTACTTCGGGAAAACTGCCGGGAGGGCATCTGGAACTACCGCCGAATTTGTCTGGGGAAAACTCGCAGCCGCCGGGGGAACACAATCCGTTTTGGCGGAACTGGTCGAATAAGTGGCAGTTTTGGCTGGCGCTGAGTTTGATGCTATCGGTGGGTATGGGGTTTGTGGCAATTGCGTCTTTACTCAACCTGACCTCGCAGTCCAATTGCTCAAAGATTTTTTGGCCAACGGCTTCTGCTAACGATCGCTTTTTTTGCGCTCAAGAAGCAGCAAGCAAGCGGACGGCGGATGATTTGCTCAGGGCGATCGAATTAGTGAATGCTTTGCCACAAAACCATCCGCTGCGGCCGAGAATTAACACTCAAATCGATCGGTGGTCGGAGGATATTCTCAAGCTGGGAAATGCTAGTTTCCAAGAAGGAAAGTTGGACGAGGCGATTGCGCTTGCTCGTAAGGTTCCTAAAAACGTTCCCGCTTACCCGAAGGTGGAAAAGCAGATTGAAAAGTGGCAGTCGATATGGGGCGATGCAGAGAAAATTTACCGCACGGCTGAAGACCACTTGCGTCAGGAAGAGTGGCCGCTGGCTTTCAGCCAAGCTACTCTGCTTTTGGATTTGGGAAATACTTTCTGGGAATCGGCTAAGTACGAGGAATTGACTAAGCTAATTCAGACGACTCGGGCTGAGGGCAATAAGTTGCTAAAAGCCCGGAATACAGCCTCCGAGGGAGGTCTCGACAATCTGGTGACGGGGATTAAGCTGGCTCAGGGAATTGATCAAAACAGTTATTTGTATCAAGCTGCCAATAAGGCGATCGCGGAATTTAGCAAGAAAATTCTGGATATCGCCCAAAAACGCTTGCAAGCAGGGGATTGGCAGGAGGCGATGGCGATCGCTAACAAGATTCCAGAGTCGGCAAATTTAAGGGAACAAGTACAGGATTTTAATGAGTTGGCGAATGCTACTTCTCAGGCTTTGACTGGCTCTGTTGAGGGTTTCTCCAAGGCGATCGAGATTGCTCAAAAGTTGAAGTCCGGCCGCCCTTTATACAAACAAGCTCAAGATTTAGTCGGCCGCTGGCAACAAGAAATGGCTGATGTGAAAGTTTTGGATTTGGCAAGCAGGCTGGCGGCGCCGGGTGGGGTAAATGATTTGAGGGCTGCAATCGCGCAATTGCAAACAGTCCCGGAATCAAATCCCCGCGCTTCGGAAGCTCGCAGTCAAATTAGCCGCTTGAGCCGTCAAATCGAGCTGCTGGAAGACAGTCCGTATTTGCAAAGAGCGAACGATTTGGCGAGTACGGGGGATCCGAATTCTCTGGAAGCCGCCGTTGCTCAAGCTTCTCGGATAGCTAGAGGTAGGGCGCTTTACGTGGAAGCTCAAGCCAAAATTCAAGCTTGGATCGACAGGAGACAGCGGCTTGTTGACCAGCCGTTTTTGGATAGAGCTCAGCAGCTAGCGGCGAGCGGCAATTTGGCGGGGGCAATTGAGATGGCCCGCCGGATTCGATCGGGACGGGTGCTTTATGAGGAAGCTCGATCGAACATTCGGACTTGGGAGGCTCAATTTCAGGGCGAGCAAGGTTTGCAGAACGCCCGTCAGACGGCCCGAGCCGGGACTGCTGAGGCTTTGCAAACGGCTATTGCGCTGGCAAGTCAGGTTCCCGAGTCGAGTTCGCTCCGGTGGCAGGCGAGTGAGGCGATTGATGAGTGGAGCCAGCGGATTTTGGCGCTTGGTGTGGAACAGTCGTCGTCGGATCTGGCTGGGGCGATCGCGACTTTGAAGAAAATTCCCTCGGGGACTCGGGCTTTTGAGCAAGCTCGATCGCAAATCAAAGTTTGGGAGGAGTCGCTGAATCCTCCTGAGTCTGAATCTCCCCCTCCTGAACCGCCGGAAATTGAGCCTCCGACCAGCTCTGGCAATCGTTAGGTTAACTGGTTTGCCCGACATTGGGCGGGGGTTTAAAGTCTGAGAATTAGTGCTTGATTTGAGTTTTAACTCAAATCAACCATCATTCTCAATCAACTTCTAGGGGTGGGTTTACGAATAATCCTCACATTGCCAACAAATTAAATAAAGCCACCCCCACCACGCGATAAAACTCAGAGAATCTCTATTTAACGAACCGCGAAGACGCAAAGGGCGCGTTCGGCGAAGCCGTTCCCGTTCCCCGCAGGGGTTCCCGAAGGGTAGGGTAGGAAGAAAAGGAAGAGAAGAGAGACAAGAGAAAGACTTCACAATTGATACGAGGCTTGCTATAGCAGTTTTCTATTGGGTGAGGTACATCTTAGCAATTACCTTTTTCCCAATGATCAATTACCAATTACCTGTAATTTTAGATCAATTAAACATCCGCCGGATTCAGGTGCATCATTGCCCAAGTGGTGTAAGTGCCGATCGGACTCCAAAGTATGTAAGGTAGCAATAACAGGGCGGCCGGCTCCGAAACTTGCAAGACACTTAAAGCTAGCATTACGCTTAAAATAGCGCCAGTTCCGCCGATTATTGTGCCGACTTTTAGGCTCCTAACTTTGCACATAACCGAGGTGTAAGACATAGTTACTATTTCTAAAAGCAGGTACAAACCCATTCTCAGCCAAGTCTCCTGAGTTCCTGGTTCTTTTTCCCAAACAATCACTGCTGACCAAGCTGCACAAATAAAAATTACTGTCCAAATTAGGGGAATTGCTTTTTCAAATACTAGCCATCTGGGACGCTGTAAGCGGTTGAACCATTGGATGTCGCTGGGCGCGATTATGTTAGCAGCTAAAGCTACTACAAAGGCGACTCCTCCAATTACCATCCAGGATTTAATCATTTTGTTACCTTGGGCGAGGTTGACGGGTTCGATTCAGCAGATATTATCTCGGATTTTGGCGATCGCGCAATCTGTGCCTAGTTATATTAGATTGGGCCCAGTTGCGAAACCCCAACATCAGTTGACAACTAATTTAGACTTCTGGGAAACCTCAATTTATTTTTTTCTATTCCGTTTCATAATATAAAAAATGTGACTCTTGCTTCCTCCCCTTGACAAGGGGAGGGATCGAGTCTGCTTTTTAGTAAAATTTACCAGTAAATTGAACAAAAAGTCTCTTAGTCTTTCAAAAAAATCGGCTACTAGCCGAGGCGGTGATGTTGTTCTAATTCTAAACTAGAGTCATCCTCTTTTTTCGGAACCAGAAGCGTATTTTCGCTGCTCGGTTGCAACACGGCTTTAATCACTTGGAGAAAACGGTTAGGCTTTTTGGTTTGACCGTTGAGAGTGCGCCGGTCTTGCACTTTTTTAGAAAGGTGCCTCATCACAGATAAATCGAGTTCATCGATGAAATGGTCTGCTATACGTTCTCCCATTAAATCAATAGCTTCAGCATACTGATCGGTTAGCGTTTCTATGGCATCGTATGCTTCGTCAGCAACTTGACTTGCTACTGTTTTATTTTGGTCGCCCGGTGTCTGGGAATGGCTGCGGCGCCGATCTAAAAGACTTTGGTAATCCGCAATGCTCATTCCCAAATTGTAGAGATGGTGGTGAGCGTGATCCATCAAATCTACTTCACTGGGATAGAAGAAACCACGAGTGCTGTTGATGCCGTGCAGTTTTGCCCAACGCCGCAGAGTTGTTTCATCTTGCAGTTGGTATCGCTCCAACATTTGAGCTGTGTTCAGCTCTACTTCTGGCGTAACTTTGAAATCGCTCATCGGTAAATCCTCGCTGGTGAGTAAATAAATAAAATTGAAACTTAGAATGTGTGATTGGCGTACAGTCTGAAAATGATGATCAATCCTGTGACGGCATTGAGGGAAGTCTTGCGGGCATTTGCTAACCGTCGATCGTGCGATCGTGCGATCGAGTCAGAAGATTTCAGGGTAGCGTACTTTTGGGCTTTGTCTCGATCGCATCCGGGAGCAAGCACACAGGGTTAATAATATAGCTGATTTATGGTTTCAACAACCGTTAAAAATAGTAAAGTTTGATTGTTGGGCTTGAATTCTTAGTAATGTTGAGCTATAATATTCTCCATAACCGTGCAATTAGTAATTTTAGTAGTTGCAAACGAGATTCTTAGTATGCCTGTATACGATTATTTGTGTCCCGAAAACAACCAGCAGTTAGAAGTTTGGCACAGCATGAACCTGGAAGTTTCGACTTGGGCCCAACTGTGCGAGTTGGCTAAGTGCGAGCCCGGTGACACTCCCCCAGATGCTCCGGTACGCCGACTGCTGAGCGCTCCGAGGTTGATGAAGCCGACATCCGACACCGATTATAAAAATTCGGGTTTCAGCAAGTACGTGAAGCGGGATGAAGGGGTTTATGAAAATGTCACGGCTAAGGATGGTGAAAGCCGTATTGTCAATCGAGATGGTAAGCCGATTAAAGACTGAGAATCCATAATTATCAAGTTTTCAGTTGAGTGAATTACAGATATTATGTAGGGACACGGCAGCGCAGTGTCCTTTATTTGATCTATTAAAAACAGCTTATTATTCAGATTATATTAGTCTGATGCCGACACCACAAAACGCTCAACCGGACATAATATTATTGACCAAACCAATCTTTCATTTTTTGTTTGGCTTGTTCTTTAGTATCAGCATTAATGTAAACTGAAACAGTAGCTATTGCCGCCAGTAACACTCCCAAATCATCTGTAAATCCAACACCGACTAATATATCGGGAATGGCATCAACAGGAGATATAAAATAGGTCAAAGCTCCAACTACAACTCCTTTTGCCCAAGCAGGCACGTTTGGGTTCTGAGCCGTATAGTAGAGAATCAAAGCTTTTTCAACTACTTCTCTTCCTGCGGTTAAAGCAAAGTTTTTAAGTTTAGTCCAAAAACTTTCATCTGAATAGTTAATTTTGGGGTTGCTGAGGTTGGTTGTGGTTCCTTTTCGGTCGATTAAATCGAGAGGAATGCCCTTATTTTTAAGCTGAGAAACAGCAGAATTGAAGGATGCTGATGCCTGATTTTTATTGGGCGCGGCCTCTCGTATTTGTTTCAGGTCTGCGATAAATTCCTGCATGGCTTGGATTTGCAAGTCAGAAACCGCCAGCAGTTTTTTGGCGGATTGGATCGCCTCGCTTTCTGCAGGATGCAGCGTCTTATTTGCCCCAACAATGTTAATTAAAAAATACATGACTCCCAAACGCAGCGCTTCTTCTGACTTGCTGAGTGTTTGCAAACAGTCGCTGAGTGATGGGGGACTGGCTGTGTAGGATTGGATTTGAGCCTTTGCAGAGTCAGAAAATTTGTCTAAATTTATGGTTTTAAATAACAAATCTAGTTCATCAATATCAATGGAACCATCGGCGGCTGCGATCGCAAACAAAGAACCATAAAAAGCTAAAAGTTCGCTTTCTGAGGATGTGGCAAAAATATCTCTTTCGGACATGATGCTACTCCGATTGATAAGGACGCTTTGCATTTTACCACAAAACTCAGCGCGCCATGATTTCAGAAACCGGCAATAATTTTAGAGAGGATGACACAATGGAGAATTTTTTATGAAAGTTGCGATCGTCGGCTGCGGCTATGTGGGGACTGCGACAGCCAAACATTTACGCGGCAAATCTGATTGTACCGTGACGGCGACAACTACCACGGCGACGCGAGTAGTTGAGTTGGAGGGGGTCGCGCAGCGGGTAGCCGTGCTCAAAGGAAGTGACAAAGATGCCATGACGGCTGTATTGCAAGAACAAGATGCTGTTATGCTGTGCGTGGGTGCTCCAAATTCTCAGGCTTATCGGGAAAGTTATTTAGATACTGCGACAACTTTAGTATCGGTTTTAAAGCAGATACCGACAATCAAGCAGGTAATTTATACGGGTACTTATTCTGTGTATGGCGATCGCCAAGGTGAATTGGTAAATGAAGAATCACCCGTCGCAGCGGCTAATCCAAATGGTGAAATTCTCGCAGAAACAGAACGGGTTTTATTAGCAGCATCTAGCCCCAATCTTCAAGTCTGCATTCTCCGTTTGGGAGGAATTTATGGGCCTGGGCGAGAATTAGTTAAAATCTTTGGAGGCTGGGCTGGTAGCACTCGTCCCGGTAGGGGGGAAGATGCTACTAATTGGGTGCATCGGGATGATATTGTTGGGGGGTTAACCTTTGCTTTGGAAAATCGATTGCAGGGAATTTACAATTTAGTCGGGGATGTGTCGCTATCCAGTGGTGAATTGCTCGATCGCATTTTTGAAGCTAATAATTTGCCTAAAGTTTCTTGGGATGGAAGCCCTAGCGTGCGGCCTTATAATGCTAGGGTGTCGAATCAAAAGATTAAGGCGGCTGGTTATCAATTTGTTCATCCTGAGATTAGGGAGTTTTAGTTTGGCTATCGCTCTTTTTCTTTACCGCAGATGCAGGCGGATAGACGCGGATGAACGCGGATAAAGAAAGGGCGATCGCTAAATTAAATAATTATCTCGATAACGTTCCTGTGCCATTTGTCGTGCTTCAAATTCATTCCATTGCTGGATAGGTCGTAAATTTTCTACAGTTGTCAATTCATCGGGAATTGGTGTACCTATTATTTGATTGATTACTTCGGCTATTACCCGACAACAGCTTTGTGGCCAACAGACTACTTGCTCCTCAGCAAATCTAATGACTATCCATCCTTTTTCTAAAAAGAGTTGATGGCGCTGATTTTCTTGGACAAGCACTTCGTAATTTTTAGGCTCACCGGTTTCATAGTGATAAGGTTTATCAATTGTTATATCAATACGTAAATTTGTTAACTTATCAAAATAAGAAATTTCAATACAGTAAGGTTGATAGGAATGGGATTTTTGGATGATTAAATTGTTATTAATTTTATCTGGGAATAATTGCTGTAATTTCTTATAAAATTTACTTTCAAGCCACTGAGACTTTGTACTGACAATTCTACCTTCAGGAGGGACGGTTTTTATGATAATATCTTTAATGATCTGATAGCGATACTGTTTTATTTTTTCAGGCTTTTGGGATTCTGCTATCTGCCGTTTATGCTGAATCTCACGCTTTTGCCATTCTGCTAACAAATCTTTATAATCGCGCATTTGTTGCTTGTATTGATTAAGTTTTCGTAAGTAAGACACTTGTTGTTGCCAGAAGTTCAAGGCAGTAACAAAAATTCCCCCTACAGAAATATAGACACTAATGATAATATTTCTACTGGCAATCAGACAAATAGTTGCAAAAGGAATAATTAAGGGGAGAGATTTATAAAAAAACAAAAATACATCAATTGGTTGGGGCTTATAATTAGGAGGTAAAGGTTTTGGTTCACTAAATTTCCATGTAAATGGAACTGCATCCAGAGCTTGAATAACAGGGTCGGGCAAGAGGATAATAGGATATTGATTCATGTTTTTTAGTGGTTGTATTATTAAACTATAATACTCAACTATTTTCACGAGATATTCCGCTCGGCAAAGGCCAACGATGTTCTAACAAGGTGGGTATTTGCCCACCTCACCAAATTATCCCATAATCCCCGCAAAAAAGTCGATCGTCTCTTTCAACGCTTTCACAAACACATCAATCTCCTCCCGAGTATTGTAAAAATACAAACTCGCTCTGGCAGTCGATGAAATATTCAAATAGCGGTGCAAAGCTTGCGTGCAGTGATGCCCGGAACGAATCGCGACTCCCTCCTGATCTAACATGGTAGACAAGTCTTGAGGGTGAATTTCTCCCGCAGTAAATGCTGCCAAAGCTGCCCTACCTTCGCCGTTGCTGTCTGGTTGTGGCCCGTAAATTTTGATTTCTGGAATTTGCCGCAATTGTTGGAACATATAAGCCGTTAATTCAGCTTCACAAGCGTGAATCTTATCCATGCCAATGTTACTAAGATAATCGATTGCTGCACCAAGGGCGATCGCCTCGCCGATTGCAGGCGTGCCGGCCTCAAATTTGTGCGGCAAATCGGCATAAGTTGAATATTCTAAAAATACGTCAGCAATCATCTCGCCGCCGCCGAAAAACGGAGGCATTTCTCTCAGCAAGTCCAGCTTACCGTACAGAAAACCGATGCCGGTGGGAGCGCACATTTTGTGACCGGAAGCAACCAGCCAATCGCAATCTATTGCTTGCACATCTACTATCATGTGCGGCACGCTTTGGCAAGCATCTATTAAAACTTTGGCGCCGAAACTGTGGGCAATTTCGCAGATTTCTTTTACTGGACTGATGCAGCCTAAAGTATTAGAAACGTGAACGGTTGACACCAATTTTGTTTTATGGGAAATCAGGGTTTTAAACTGTTCCAAATCAAACTCGTTAGTTTCCGTTAACTCGACAAACTTCAGCACCGCACCGGTTCTTTGAGCAATCATTTGCCAGGGAACGAGATTGCTGTGGTGTTCCATCACCGACAGGATAATTTCGTCTCCGGCTTGCAGATTGCTCAAACCCCAAGAATAAGCAACCAAATTAATCGCTTCGGTGGCGTTGCGAGTGTAAACAATTTCTTGCCGCGATGCCGCATTTACAAACGCCGCAACTTTGTCTCTAGCACCTTCGTAAGCATCAGTGGCTTTGGCGCTGAGAGTGTGAGCGCCGCGGTGCACGTTTGCATTATATTGTCCGTAGTAATCACGCCAAGCGTTGAGTACAGCTAGGGGTTTTTGAGAGGTAGCTGCATTGTCTAAATAAACTAGCGGTTTACCATTTACTTTTTCATTCAAAATTGGGAAGTCGCCACGAACTTTTGAGGCAAGTGTTTTTTCTTGAATAAGTGTCATATTTTTTGAAGTTAGTGATTTGTCGTTGGGTGGGGGCGGGTTTACGAGATTGTTGGTTTTAGGCAATTATTATTCGTGAAACCCGCCCCTACAGGCTGTTATAAATGGTGCAAGATGTTGTAGGGACACAGCAGTGCTGTGTCCTCTGTGTCCTCATCTTTATGAGTTATCCTTGGATAGCCACACAGGTAGAAAGCATTTTTGCCACGCCCAGAATCGGTAATTGATTGAGCATTTCCGCCGCGAAAGCATCGATTAGCAAATAGCGACTTCTTTCTAAATCCAAACCGCGACTTTGCAAGTAGAAAAGTTCATCATCTTCTAATTGACTGACAGTTGCACCGTGGGAACATTTAACGTTGTCGGCGACAATTTCCAACTGCGGTTTGGTATCTACGCGAGCCCTCGGCGACAGCAGCAAATTCCGGCTCAACTGTCCGGCATCTGTCAATTGTGCGGCTTTGCGAACGAAAACTTTGCCGTTAAATACAGCGCGAGCTTTGTTACCGATAATGCACTTGTGCAATTGGCGGCTTGTACCGTGAGGATGATTGAAATCGATTACACTGTGAGTGTCTGATAACTGTTCACCAAAGGCTACGGTTAAACCATTTAGAGTTGTTTCAGTGGCTTCGCCGCGCTGAAATACTTCTAAATTGTGCCGCGATATTTTGCCTCCCAAGCTGATAGCATGGCAAGTATAACGGCTATTACGAGATTGCTCGATCGCACTTTTGCCGATATGAACAACTTCCCCACCTTCCCGCTGAAGCCGAACGTGATTCACAGTAGCATTTTCGCCGACCATAACATCGGTTACAGCATTCGTAAATGCAGCGACATTTCCGATAGTTGTGTAATCCTCAACCAGCGTCACATTGCTTCCAGGCTCAGCTATGACCAAGCAGTGTGGCTGGGACATCGTGGGAGATGCACCTGGTGCTGTCAGGAACAGCAAGTGAATCGGAAGGTCGATCGACATATTGGCCGGCACGAACACCACCGCAGAATCCGCCAAACCCGCAGTATTCAGCGCCGTAAACACCTCGGTTTGCTGTCTGTGCTTGCTCAAAACATCGCTGATGCGCCCTTGATATTTTTCGGGTACATTGGATAGATTACCTGCGTAAAAGTCGATCCTCTTCGAGGGCTCCGCTAACGGCAAATTCGGCAAATTCACCGTTGATAAATCCGGTGCATAAAAACCGTTGACAAATACCAATCTTAATGGTAAATCATCCCGATTTTTCACTGGCATAATGATATCAGCCAGCTTAACTTTTGACTGATTGCTCTGGGGTATATGAAAAGGAATTTGCAACACCGACGACAAATCAGTAAAGCGCCATTCCTCATCCCTCACCGTCGGAAAACTCGAAGCAAGCACGTATTCAGTCGCCGCATCCCGCAAATCCTGCAACCCGTAGGCCGCACTTTTGCTATTAGCAGCCTCCAACTTGCCGCACTGATTCACCAAATCAGTCAAAAACATTTCCCTACTAGCAACTTGCGTATTCATCATCGCGCGCCTACTCCTGCTGCTTCCTCTTCCACAACCCAGTCATAACCGCGCTCTTCCAATTCCAGCGCCAACTCTTTCGGGCCAGTCAAGATAATTCGGCCGGCTTCCATGACGTGAATAAAATCAGGAATAATGTAATTCAACAACCGCTGATAGTGAGTAATCACCAACATCGAATTTTCAGCATTTGACAAATGATTCACACCGCCGGCGACAATCTTGAGAGCATCGATATCCAAACCCGAATCAGTCTCGTCCAAAATAGCTAATTTCGGTTCCAACAACGCCATTTGTAAAATTTCATTCCGCTTTTTCTCGCCACCGGAAAAACCCTCATTTACGCTGCGGCCTAAAAAAGAATCATTCATCTTGACAATATCTAGCTTTTCCTCGATTAAATCTTGGAAATCAAAAGCATCCAATTCTTCCAAGCCGCGATGTTTGCGGTGAGAATTGTAAGCCACGCGCAAGAAATCCAGATTGCTAACGCCGGGAATTTCTAAAGGATATTGGAAAGCTAGGAATACGCCCGCCAAAGAGCGTTCTTCCGGCGCTAATTCCAGCAAGTTTTGACCCAAAAAAGTAACTTCTCCACCCGTTACCGTATAAGCAGGATGGCCGGCTAATATCTTGGATAAAGTGCTTTTACCCGAACCGTTGGGGCCCATAATCGCGTGAATTTCACCCGATTTAATTTCCAGATTCAAACCCTTAAGGATTTGGGTATCTTCCACATTCGCAGTTAAATCGCGGACGGATAGCACCACTTGACTATTTTCTACAATCATCTATTTTTGTCCTCATTCCTCAATGCACTTTACAGTTTTTTCTTCTCGTTCTTCTCGTTCCTAGGCTCTGTCCATTGGTGACAATTTAACGTGAAACCGATAGTCCGCCAGGGAATGAATTCCCTGTCTCAAAGCTTAAGTCCTCTGAAGAGGACTGAGAAGAAAATTTTTAAACTCATTAGTCCTCTTTAGAGGACTTTAGCTATTAGCCAGGGAATTCATTCCCTGGCGGACGGTGGGCTTAAGTTGTCACCAATGGACTCGGCCTGGAAGGGTTTCTTGCCCGCGAAAATTATCCGACACTTCCTTCGAGTTTCAAACTCAACAGCTTATCAGCTTCCGCCGCAAATTCCATCGGTAACTGATTGAAAACATCTTTACAGAAACCGCTAATCATCATCGAAATAGCATTTTCTGCGGAAATTCCCCGCTGTGCGAAGAAGAACAATTGCTCTTCCCCAATCTTAGAAGTAGAAGCTTCGTGTTCCACTTTAGCAGTATGGTTCTGCACTTGAATATAAGGGAAAGTATTCGCTTGAGCGTTATCCCCAATCAGCATGGAATCGCACTGAGAGTAATTACGAGAGCCTTTAGAGTTAGGCCCCATTTTCACCAAACCGCGATAGCTGTTCGATGAATTTCCCGCAGAAATTCCCTTAGAAATAATCGTGCTGCGAGTGTTTTTACCGACGTGGATCATTTTGGTGCCGGTGTCAGCTTGCTGTTTGTTGTTTGTCAGCGCTACTGAGTAGAATTCGCCCACCGAGTTGTCGCCGACTAACACGCAACTGGGATATTTCCAAGTAATCGCGGAACCAGTTTCTACTTGTGTCCAAGAAATCTTAGAATTTACTCCCTGACACAAACCGCGCTTAGTCACGAAGTTGTAAATGCCGCCTTTGCCGTTGGCGTCGCCAGCGTACCAGTTTTGCACTGTGGAATATTTGATGTCGGCATTGTCCATTGTTACCAATTCCACGACGGCGGCGTGCAGTTGGTTGGTGTCAAACATGGGGGCGGTACAGCCTTCGAGGTAAGACACAGAACTGTTTTCTTCTGCGACAATTAAGGTGCGCTCGAACTGGCCGGAATCTCCGTTGTTGATGCGGAAATAGGTGGACAATTCCATCGGACATTTGACGCCTTTGGGAATGTAAACGAAGGAACCGTCGCTGAATACGGCGGAGTTGAGGGCTGCGAAAAAGTTATCGCCGACTGGTACGACGCTGCCGAGATATTTTTCTATTAATTCGGGATAATCTTTGACGGCTTCTGAAATGGAACAGAAAATAACGCCATCTTTGGCTAACTTTTCTCTAAATGTTGTGGCAATTGAAACGCTGTCGAAAACGGCATCGACGGCGACATTTCCCAGCCGTTTTTGTTCGGAGAGGGGAATGCCGAGTTTCTCGAAGGTTTCTAGGAGTGTCGGATCAACTTCATCCAAACTGTTGAGCTTTTTGGGCTTTTGTTTGGGCGCGGAATAGTAGATAATTTGTTGGTAGTCGATCGCGGGATAGTGGACGTGGGGCCAGGTGGGCTCGGTCATTGTCAGCCACTTGCGGTATGCTTTGAGGCGGAATTGCAGCATGAATTCCGGTTCGTTTTTCTTGGCGGAAATCAGGCGGACTACATCTTCGCTCAAGCCGCGGGGGATGGTGTCTGACTCGATGTCGGTGACGAAACCGTATTTGTAGGGCTGGTTGACTAAGGTTTTGACTGTGGTAGAACTCATTATTTTGCGTGTTCAGTGTTCTAGATAATGCTCTCTGGATGGCAGACTGGGCAATGCCTGTCTGGGCTTGAGCGAGTTCTGCTGGACTGCTCTGGGAAGTTAAACAACAATTTGGTTGCTTTACTATATTTTAAGCTACATTAACAATAGTGATATTGTCAAAGTCAAATTAATAATTTTTTGTGAAGATGATGGAGACTACTCAGCAGACTTCCACGAAACAAGACATCCTGCAATATTTGCTCAAGGTGGGGCAGGGGACGGCTATTGAGTTGGCGGAGTCTTTGGATATCAGCCCGCAGGCAATTCGCCGTCACTTGAAGGATTTGGAAGCGGAGGGGCTGATTCAGTATCAGTCGGTTCAGGCTGGGATGGGGCGGCCGCAGCACATTTATGAGCTTACCAGTTTGGGGCGCGATCGATTCCCGAATCGTTACGGCGATTTTGCAGTCTCTTTCTTGGATACTTTGGCGGAAACCGTCGGCCGCGAGCAAGTGATTACTATCCTGCGAAAACAGTGGCAGCGCAAGGCGACGGAGTATCGGCGGCTGGTGGGTGCGGGTTCGCTGGAAGAGCGGGTGACTAAGCTAATGGAACTCCGCAGGGCTGAAGGTTATATGGCTGAGTGTTATCCTGTAGAATCGGTAGAGGTTGGGATGTGCGATCGCGCGGGTTTGGGCGATCGATTTGTGTTGATGGAACACAACTGCGCGATTTCTAATGTTGCTGAAACTTTTCCGAGTGTCTGCGGTAATGAGTTGGAAATGTTTGCAGCGGTTTTGCCGGATTGCATTGTAGAGCGGACTCACTGGATTATTGATGGGGAACACCGCTGCGGTTATTTGATTGCAAAGAAGAATGAAGAAGTTCGGCAACGGATTTTCTAACGGATGTCACGGATGTCACGGATGAAAGTTCGGCAACGGATGAGTGTAACGGATGTCACGGATGTCAGGGATTACCAATTACCGATTAGCAATTACCAATTTTTAATAGACCTCTTGCAAAATAATTTTATGCTATAATCAAAGGTTTGGCTTAAGTAGAGCAGATTGCAGGTTATATCAGCACTTGACAATTATGAGTTGGCTCTCAGGTCTAAAACTCAAAACCTTTAATTCTAACATAGATTTTTTTTGCAAGAGGTCTAATATATGGAACCGCTAGCAGATTTTTTAAAGCCGGAAGAGTGTGCCGAAGTTGATATGGCGCTGCTGTCGTCGAAGGAGAAGTTTTCGGCACGGCTGGCAATTTATGCTTTGAGGGTGCTCAAGCAAATTTCTGAGGAGAGGGGTTTGCCGGTGGCTGAGGTGACTAATGGGCAGGTGATGGATTGGATTAAGAATGATGAGAGTATTAAAGGGTCGATCGAACTTGATGCGAGTTTTGAAAACTTTTTTACGAATTTGGTAATTGCGTCTTTGCGGCCTTTGAGGCAAATTGCGACAGAATCGGGAGGGGCGATCGAACAATTAACAGTTAAGCAGGTCGTGGCGTGGTTTGAGAAGGACGGGAAGATTCGCAGAGAACAGGGAACCGAGGCGGCGTTTTTGGACTTGTGAGTTAAAGGTCGATCGGCCCATCTGGCCAATAATACGTCAAACTCGGCTATTGGGGGCTGTTTCGGGCGCTCGAAAAAAAGTTTTGATAAAGGGGTTGACAGACAAAGGAAAACTTGATAAGGTAATTAAGTCGAGCGAAAGAGATGCAGCGCATCAAACTGAACGCAGACACAGGATTAAAAGTTTTCAAAGCTTTCCTGGTGCTTATGATGTAATGGAACCACTCCGATCCATCCCGAACTCGGTTGTTAAACGTTGCTATGGCGAAGATACTCGGCGGGTCACTGCCCGGTAAAATAGCTCAGTGCCAGGTTAATAATAAATTAAAGCTCTTTTCCCGCAACAACGGAAAAGGGCTTTAGTTTTTTGGTGAGTGATTAGGCATCTACACAACAGCAAGTCTTGGGCCACAGGATGCCTAAACTATACTCCCCACAAGAATTGTTAGAGATGTCTTTGGTGCCAGTTTTGTAGAAATCTAAATATTCTGGGCCAGCAGCAGATTTTGGGTCGCTCGAACTTGATGCTACTTTGGAAAACTTTTTTACGAATTTGGTGGTGGCGTCTTTGCTGCCTTTGAGGCAAATTGCGACAGAAGCCGAAAGGGCGATCGAACAATTAACAGTTAAGCAGGTTGTGGCGTGGTTTGTGAAGGACGGGAAGATTCCCACAGAACAGGGAACCGAGGCGGCTTTTTTGGACTTGTGAGTTAAAGGTCGATCGGCAACACTGGCAAATAATACGTCAAACTCGGCTATTGGGGGCGGTTTCGGGCGCTCGAAAAAAAGTTTTGATAAAGGGGTTGACAGACAAAGGCAAACTTGATACAGTAATTAAGTCGAGCGAAAGAGATGCAGCGCATCAAACAAAACGCAGACACAGGATTAAAAGTTTTCAAAGCTTTCCTGGTGCTTATGATGTAATGGAACCACTCCGATCCATCCCGAACTCGGTTGTTAAACGTTGCTATGGCGAAGATACTCGGCGGGTCACTGCCCGGTAAAATAGCTCAGTGCCAGGTTAATAATAAATTAAAGCTCTTTTCCCGCAACAACGGAAAAGGGCTTTAGTTTTTTGGTGAATTATTACTCATCTACACAAAAGCTCGTCTAGGGCCCTTTGTAGAAATCTCAATATTCTGGGCCAGCAGCAGATTTGTGGTCGATCGAACTTGATGCGAGGAAGGAAAACTTTTTTACGAATTTGGTAATTGCGTCTTTGCGGCATGAGAGGCAAATTGCGACAGAATCGGGAGGGGCGATCGAACAATTAACAGTTAAGCAGGTTGTGGCGTGGTTTGTGAAGGACGGGAAGATTCGCAGAGAGTAGGGTGTCGAGGCGACTTTTTTGGATTTGTGAGTGAAAGGTCGATCGGTCTTTAACTCACAAACCCGGCCTGAAACCCAAATAATTCGAGCTGTTTCGGGCGATCGAAAAAAAGTTTTGATAAAGGGGTTGACAGACAGGGGAAAACTTGATAAGGTAATTAAGTCGAGCAAAAGAGATGCAGCGCATCAAACTGAACGCAGACACAGGATTAAAAGTTTTCAAAGCTTTCCTGGTGCTTATGATGTAATGGGACCACTCCGATCCATCCCGAACTCGGTTGTTAAACGTTGCTATGGCGAAGATACTCGGCGGGTCACTGCCCGGTAAAATAGCTCAGTGCCAGGTTAATAATAAATTAAAGCTCTTTTCCCGCAACAACGGAAAAGGGCTTTAGTTTTTTCACATAATATTTTCACATAATATTTTCACATACTATTTTTGCCCCGTCTGCTCCAACGCCCTGCTAGAAGGCGCTTTGGCGGCAATTTCACAACTTCTCTGCCACTTTCAGCTTGTTTCTTCTCCAAGTCGGCAAATATTGCGTCCAAGAAGTCATAATTGAAAGACTTGGCATACTCTTCACGAATTTTGTGAATTTCTTCTACGATTTCATCTGTCAGCATAAATTAATTTCCTAGTAATTCATAAGGCGTACAAAGAATCGGTAATTCGTACCCGCAATCAAAGCTGATTTCTGCAAGTTTTCCCTGGATTTGAGCGTTTGCGATATGCTTGCAGTTCCAGGTTAACAGGTAATCCAAACCGTGAACGGTTGCTGCTGCAATGTGAATTGCATCGATATGTGCTTTAGGGGGAAGATTGCTGCGTGCAAGAAATTGTGCGGCTAAGTCTCGGACAGCTCGATCTCATTCCAGCAATGGAACACCGCGAAGGAGTTCCATAGGTTGAACCGCAATCTCTGCGTCTCCTTGTGCTACCTCGTTTAGGACAGCCTGTGAGATGTACAGTGTGAAAGCACTGCGGCGATACTCCCACCAATCTTTTGTGACCTCGATATTGGCAGCCAGGATTAGGTTTTTGGTCGATCAAGCTGTGAGGTAGCCCAAGATGCTGGTTTCAATGTAGAGGGTTTCACTCATACGGGATAGGTTGATAGCCTCTTCATTTTAAACCCAACCATTCCTCGTTGTAAAACTCCTGCATCGCATAGGATCATAGCTCTAAACCTTATTGCCGATACTTGTTGAGTAGGACTTGCTGATATTCGCTCTCAGGCTCATTAGTCATTACTTCCAAGCGAGCGACTTCCTCGAACCATTTTGCCCAAGCTTTGGCAATATCGTCTGGGAGTTGGGGTTCAGCTATTCTATTTTGGTGCTTGTGCATCACAAAGTCGAGGAAGTCACTGACTTCTGGCAAGAATGATTCTGGAAGTGGCTGCAATTTGGCATCATAATATCACGAATAGTCATAATAATTGCCCATATTACCATATTCGCTGAAGGTCATAGGCATCAGAACCCGCATCATGACTAATCAAAGCAAGGGAATGATTTAACTTTATGAAGATTAGTTATGATTCCGAAGTTATCGGCTGTATCTGAATTGCTATACCGCTGAATCTAAGCCATATTGTAATAACATTTTTCCATACTCGTTTAATTCATAAACAACGCCTCCAGAAAAAGGTTCACCCAAATTTCCACCATCCATCCCAGCAAAAATAAGTAATCCAGCACTTTGAAGGCTGGCAGCAATATTCGGATTACTCTGAACACCAGCTATAAATCTAGTTAGGTAATTTAAGTCAGACATATATACACGCTCGACTATGAAGGATAATCGCATAGCGTCCTCATAGGATATATTTCCGAGGATATGGTGCTTGAGTAGTCGTCCTAAAATTGATGTTTTTCAAGGCTGTCTGCACGGTCAATTAGCAGTAATAAAGTTTCTTCAAATGCACGCTTTTTCTGGGGATTTTTATCGATAGATTTAAGGAAACTTTGACGTTTTTCAGAGGACACATTGGGTAGCTATCCCAAAAATTTTATCATTTTCTGGATAAATAACCCCTGGGAAATTGCAACAGTCGCTTTGCCTAAATTATAAATGTTGTTAACAACAGGAATCTCACGCAATACACCTTCACTTAGAATTTGGTCAAGTGCCACTTCAACTAAATCACGCCCTAGGGAACTAATTTACTCACTGGCGATGGCATCGAACAACTCAATACTTATTTTTTGGTTCATTTGTTGTCTCTTGTTGAAATTTACCGCCCCACTAATAACATTAAAGTAATCTAATCATGAGCATTAACATATTCCTTCATATCCTCAAGCGGCTCATCAAATTCATCAGGCAACGGTAGAACAAACATTCCTTTCATTGTCCCAGCAACTCGACGCTTCTTTGTTGGCTTTTGTTGAGTTGAGTTTTTAGCCTGCTTTTCAATCAAAAACTCAATATAATGAAGCAGTTCTGTCTGCAGAGACTCAGGGAGTTCTGCTAATTTTTCTAAAATGACTGGCTGCATCATGGTTTCTGCTCGCGATCGCCCTATCTATTCCATTAAAGCACCAACACCCAATGTCAGCAACAGAATACCCCATGATCTAGCCCGATCGCCCTCACTCTACCCAAATCCCGATCGCACTGACACCCTCATTATTTTGCAACTTGCCTAAAATCCCCCGATCGACTATTCTTCCTAGTAGATATGATCTTGATATAACAACTGACAAAAACATGACAGCAATATTACCGCCTTGGATAGTTTTAGACTCCCTATTGCACAACTGGCTACTAGAAGATATCGGTAGGGGCGATCGCACAACATCGGCCTTATTTCCTGCAAACAGCATCCAGGGTACAGCTAAATGGATTGTCAAAGAAGCTGGAGTCATTGCCGGATTGCCAATTGCCGATCGCACATTTAAACTTTTAGACAGCAGCCTCAGTTTCATCCCCCAAGTACCAGAAGGGAAACTGTGCGAAAAAGGAGAAGTAATCGCCGAGATTTCCGGCAATTTCGATGCGCTGCTAACCGGAGAAAGAGTAGCATTAAACTTGGCAATGCGTTTGAGCGGCATCGCTACTTTAACTCAGAAATATGTTGACAAAATTGCCGATTTGCCCGTGCAATTAGTGGATACGCGCAAGACAACGCCGGGGTTGAGATTGTTGGAAAAATACGCAACTCAAGTCGGCGGTGCTTGCAATCACCGGATGGGATTAGATGACGCGGTGATGATTAAAGACAATCACATTGCGGCGGCTGGAGGAATTGCAGAGGCGATCGCCCTAATTCGCAATTCTATCCCCTATCCGCTGACGATCGAAGTTGAAACCGAAACTATCGCTGAAGTAGAAACAGCTTTGCAGCACAAAGCGGATATTATCATGTTAGATAATATGTCCTTTGATTTGATGCGGCAGGCTGTGGCAATAATTCGCCAAAAGAGCGATCGGGTAAAAATTGAAGCTTCCGGCAATGTTACTTTAGAAACAATTAGAAGTGTAGCCGAAACCGGAGTTGACTATATTTCTACCAGTGCTCCGATTACGCGATCAACTTGGCTGGATTTGAGCATGAAAATTAATAGTTAGTTGACTGTTGACTGTTGACTGTTGTGATATCAAATCAGGGTTAAATACTCTCTTGATCTCTTAGTCTCGCGTTGCCCGGAATTCGTTTGTGTGCTCGCGTTGGTAGCGGTTTCAACCGCTTAGTGATAAAGAAGTTAATGAACCCGGATTTAGTATCATTAGTCAGTAGTAACAAGGCTAATTTTCAATTCCCAATTCCCCATTCCCCATTCCCAATTACTTAGAGATAAAATGAACCCAAAAATTCCCGTCAGGCATACACACGCTGCGGATTAAGCGATAGGGATAGTGCAAGTAGGCACCGCTGACACTTGTATCGTAGCCACTTCCTAACCACTCACCATAGGGATCGTGGACGAAGAATCCCTCGCTGTCGTAGCCTGATGCAACTATAATGTGACCGAAAGACGTAAAGTATCCGTGGATGACAGCAGGATTTCCGGTGGCGAGCCAATCTTGAACGTCATCAATAGTTGCATTCTCGGTAAAGAAATCTTGAGCGCCGTAATCTCTAACAATCTTTGCTAAATCGTAGGGGTCCCAGCGACTGTAACCTTTGGCGATCGCATATTCGTAAAGTTCGTCTTCATATTGCCCGGTTTGTTTGCGCCGTGGCACCCTCAAAAAGTCCATACACATCGCTAATGAAGTTACATTGCAAGAACCTGTAGGATTATTCAAGTTATCCAGTTGCGATAGATAAGGAATGCCAAGCCTGACCGTTGGAGGATTCGGTTTGGGATAAAACAGAACGCTGTCTTGAGTAACTTGAGCGTGTGCTCCGAAAACATACCAAATTCCTGAATCTTTGAAAGACTCGTTGCGGAGAGCAACTCTGATGTGACCGCGAGCCGGGGCAAAAGCCAAGATTTCAAACTCTTTTCCGGCTGGTATTACTTGTTTTTCCGAGTCCTGAAGTTGAGAAGACGCCAGCGGTTTTGATTTAAAAATAGTGTCTCTGAGCGTTTTCAGGATCAGGGGATGTGTGGGAATATCCTCTGGTTTGGTTTCAATCAGCTTTTTGGCTGTGACTGCTCCCAAAAAACCCGCTTCGCCGCACTTCATCAGAGTTTGAAATCGGTGGAGGGTGGCGGTAGAGAGAGGGCCAAAAATTCCGTCTACGGGAGGTTTCAGTAAACCCAAGTCAATGAGGCGGCTTTGAATTTGGGCACTGAGTTCGTCGTCTGCGGCAATTGCTTTGGCATCGTACCTAATTTTTGAGTTGAGAAAGTTTTGTAATTTCATGCTTGCGTGCCCCTGTCAATCGATTTTAGATTTTAGATTTTAGATTTTAGATTTTAGAATTACGATGCCGATCAATCCGGTTTTCCTAGACTACATTGCTGAGTCGTCAATAATTCCCCGTTTATCGTCTCATAAAATTACGGTAATTTTGCCGAGCAATCGATTTTAGATTTTAGATTTTAGAATTACGATGCCGATCAACCCGGTTTCCCTAGACTAAATTGCTTGCTCCTCAATAATTCCCAGTTTATCGTCTCATAAAATTACGGTAATTTTGCCGATCGCCCGTACCTTAAAGGCTTTGTATTAATTATTTGATACAAAACCTTCAAGGCGAGAGCCGATCGAATTTCATGCACTATTGACTAAAAATCCCTGATGCCCATTGACATTGTTTCTGCCCAATGCCGAATGGCGTTGGATGCCTCAAAACCAGAGCGATGGTAGAATTGCCCTGTTGAGGCGATCGTCTGATTTATGCTTCGTCCGGGCGAATTACCACAACACCCATCGCATCGGGAGACAGATATTTTACGGCGGCTTCTCGGAGATCCTCGGCAGTCTGAGCTTGGATGCAAGCGGCATAGTTAAGGGCGGGAGCGATATCTCCTACCATCGACTGATAGTAACCGTACAAACTTGCTCGATCGCTCGGAGTTTCGTTACCAAAGATAAACCGATTTGCTACTTGCGTGCGGATGCGGGAAATTTCGGCATCTGTCACCAGTTCGGTTTGGAGAGTGCGGATGTGTTGGACGATCGCAGCTTCCACTGCTGCCAAGTTTTCTGTCGGTAGTTGAGCGGAAATTGAGAATATGCCGCCGAGTCGCTGAGTCATGTTGCTGACCGAAATTGACGAGACTAGCCCTTTTTCTTCGCGCAAATCATGAACCAAGCGAGTTGTGCGGCCATGACCCAATATTGTCGCCAAAACGTCGAGGGCATAAGTTTCTGACATTTCCATGAAACCAGGCACTCGCCACATCACGATCAGTCGGGCTTGCTGAAGGGCAGAGTCTACAAATTCGCGGCGGACTGTTTCTGTAAACGGCGACTCTTGGCCGTAGTTCAGGATTTGGGCTTCGGGGTGAAAGTTGCCGACAGCGGGCACATTTATTTTGTTGTTTTGTGCTGTACTTTTTGCTGCAAAACTGTCTGCGACAATTTCTATTAGTTGATCGACTGGCAAATTGCCGACAGCTACGGCTGTCATCGCCCCTGGGTGATATCTGCTGCTGTGGAAATCCCGCATTTGTTGGGCTGTCAACTGTTCGATTACCGCAGTCGGGCCGAGTACCGGTCGCTTGTAGGGCAGGACTTCAAAGGCTAATTCCATCGATCGCTGATAGGTGCGGCGGCGGGGATTGTCTTCCGATCGTCTAATTTCTTCTAAGACTACCAGCCGTTCGCGATCGAAGGCGTCGTCGGGAATGCTGGCGTTGAGCAACACATCGACTTGCAGGGGGGCTAGTTCGGCAAAATCTTTAGGAGCTGTGGTGATGTAATAGTTAGTGTAATCTTGGCTGGTGGCAGCATTGGTGACAGCGCCGCGTTGCTCGATCGCGCGCTCAAATTCGCCACTGGGAATGCTGGGAGTTCCCTTAAAAATCATGTGTTCTAAAAAGTGAGCCATGCCGTTAATGTCGTCTGGTTCGACGGCTGAGCCTAAATTGAGCCACACGCTGAGGTTAACAGCATCGACCGGCAAGTGTTCGGCTATAACGGTGAGGCCGTTGGGGAAATGGCGGATTGTTGGGGCGTTGAGGGGCGATCGGGCTGAGGTTTTGAGCAGGGTTGATGTCATTTGGCTTTTAAATTTATCTTGTTCTCTATATCTTAAAGGGTCTTTAAGGAAGAGCTCAGGCATTGGGCATTTGGGGCAAAAAATGCGACTTTGGGTATGGAGGGTAATGCACGCACCGAGTTTTTGGTTTCCCTGGAGCAAGTCCTGTTAACGTATTTCTGCGAGCGCGATCGTTAATTTATCCTAATAGTTGCCCAAGTCCTCAGTTTTTTTGGTGACAACATTCGATGGAAAATCGAAGATTGAATAAAAACTTAGTATTTCCACAAGCAGCTTTTCAACGATTTTGGCGATCAACTTCGGGGAAAATCGGCTTAATTTTGACTGTAGCGCTGATGATATCGGCAGTGTTGGCCCCCCTACTTTCTCCTTACGATGCTGCGGTCGATCGAGATTATTTGTCGCGCTTGGTGGCTCCTAGCGCGAAACATGGGTTGGGCACCGACGGTTTGGGGCGAGATTTGTTGGTGCGGGTGTGGCACGGATTGGGAATATCTTTACTCGTCAGCCTGGTTTCTGTGGGTGTGGGTTTAATTGTGGGAGCGCTTTTGGGGCTGGTGGCGGGGTATTTTCGGGGGTTGCTGGAAATGGCGATCGGCACTTTGGCGGATATTTTGCTAGCTTTTCCTTCGATTTTACTGGCGATCGGCGTTGTTACCGTCACCGGGCCGAGCCTGCAAAGCGTAATTATCGCCGTCAGCCTCGTGCAAATTCCGATTTACATCCGTTTAACTCGCAGTATGGTACTGTCTCTGCGGGAACAAGAATTTGTTTTGGCTGTCAAGGCCTTGGGCGCCAGCGACTTACGGATTATTTTTCGCCACATTTTGCCGGGAAGTCTCGCGCCTCTAGTTGTACAAGCAACTCTTTCGACTGGTACGGCGACACTAGAAGCTGCCGGTTTGGGTTTTTTGGGTTTGGGCGCACAGCCGCCGGTTCCTGAGTTGGGGACGATGCTTTCTGATGCTTTTAAGGGCGGATACGCTCTTTCTTCTCCTTGGACGATCGTGTTTCCAGGTTTGCTGATTACGTTGACTGTTCTTGGTTTCAACCTTTTGGGCGATGGCCTACGAGACGTTTTAGATCCCAGAGGGAATTAGAGAGGGAGTGGGGGAATTTATACTTTTTCGTTTTGCCTTCTGCCTTTTACCTTCTGCCTTCTTCCCTCTGCGCCCTCTGCGCCCTCTGCCGTTCATCCCCTCTTCCTTCTTCCTGACTCTCCAATCTCAAATCTCATCAAATAGACTGACTTGACTGCTGTCACGATCTACGCGAAACTTTACATACAACTGATGTATTGCTTCTACCTATTAATAAGTTCTGTTAAGTTGTGACTCAAAACCTATCAATTCGTCAAAATTGATATAGCGCTTTGTCAGTCAGCCAACTCTCAAGAAGCTACTTCAGGAGGCATCGTCCCTGGCTTGCTGGTGTCGGTGTCTGGTCTCACTATTCCTATTCAGTCAGCCCGGATTATGGAAACACTAGAGTTTGTGATCTATCCAGATGGCCGCGTACAGGAAACAGTCACCGGCATTGTCGGTGCTTCCTGTGCTGAGGTAACGGCTGCAATTGAAGCTCAGCTCGGCGTGGTGCTTCACCAAGAGTCAACATCTGAATATTTCACGCAAGCGCTGCATCAGTCAGCCGAAGCGACCGCCCAAGTGGCTTTTAGCGATTGGTAATTTTTTTGTTGAGTTCACTTAAATTTTTTTGGAACCACCATGTCACATTTTAGCCAAATTAAGACCCAGATCCGCAATTTGAATTCTTTGGAAGCTGCTTTAACTGACTTGGGTATCGACTGGAAGTCGGGCCCGACTGAGGTGCGTGGCTATCGCGGCCTAACCAGCACCGCTGAGGTCGTAATTGAGCAAAAAAACGGCTACGACGTAGGTTTTAGCTGGAACGGGACTGAGTATGAATTGGTGGCTGACTTGCAGTTTTGGCAGCAAGCTTGGTCTGTAGACCGTTTTCTGAATAAGGTGACTCAGCGCTACGCTTACCATACTGTGGTGAATGAAAGCGCTAAGCAGGGTTTCCAAATTTCTGAGCAAAAGCAAAATCAAGACGGTTCTATCCGTTTGGTGGTGCAGCGTTGGTGCGCTTAATCATTTTTCGAGATTTTTGCAATCTTGTTTCATCAAAGTCCGCCTGTGCGGACTTATTTACTATTGTGGGGGTCTAAATGTCTGAGCTTTCTGGACTCGGAATAGATACAGCAATTGATCGCTCTGGTTTAGAGCCGGAGTTGGGAGGATTTTTGCGGGATGCGCCCGATCGCTCTGGTTTGGAACCGGAGTTGGGCGGTGTGTTGCGCCAAAAAGGTGTCTATGTTGATGAAATTACCTGCATTGGCTGCAAGCACTGTGCTCACGTTGCTCGCAATACTTTTTATATTGAACCGGATTACGGTCGATCGCGCGTAGTTCGACAAGACGGGGATTCTGAAGAGTTGATTGCTGAGGCGATCGACACTTGTCCGGTGAATTGCATTCACTGGGTTGATTACACCGAACTCAAGAATCTGGAAGAAGAACGCAAGGATCAGGTGATGCCTGTCGTTGGTTTTCCGGTGGATATGGCAACAGTTAAGGCCGGTATTCGCCAGCGCCAAAAGAATAAGTTGCGCGATCGTCAGTTCAAAGGTAGCCATTGAAATCCCCAATTCCCATCCGCAGCTTGAAACCTGTGGCTCAAACAACGAAAACAGCCCGCGCGGGCTGTTTTTATATACATTCTATAATTAATTTATTTGAGAGGATGGTGCTCAGCGAGAATTTTCTCAACTCTAGCTTCGTCGATTCTGGCCGTTAATGTTGTTGCCTCGTTGTTATCCCGAATGGTTTTTGCTAAAGTAAAAGACGAGCCAACTGAAAAAGTTAAACCCATACCCATAAAAGCTTTTTGCCAGGGGTCTACCTGTAAGTAAATGATACCTACAGTAGTTGCGGAAAGGGCAAGAATAAAAGAAACCCAGCACTGAAGTATCCAAGCATTAGTATCTTTTTGGCGTATGATTTGTTTCTGCATAGTCCCTCTAAGTCAAATATATCTTTTGGTTCATTAACTTAAAGAATAGATAGGGTGAGTGAAGCGGTCAGGAGAGGAATGGACAGTTTCGATAAGTGAACAGTGCGATCGGGCTTTTGACTAAAAATTAGAACGCTGTAGATAGGGTTTAAGGCTCAAGGAAGACTGGGTGGGAGTAGACAGTTGGAAAACTCCACTAAGGAAAGCTAGTTTTTTCTCAAAATAGGGTAAGGTGCGCCGGGCGGCACCTTACTTTTCCCACTCCGCCTCCGCTGACGAGAGTTTGACTTTTGAGCGGTTTCAAGCGCCGACTCTTATCTACTTGGTATGTGTAGCCCCGGTTTCAACCGCCGAGTTAGATCTACTTATTTTTCTGCTGAGTCTTCGCTTGTTCGATCGCAATTTCCCTGACTGCTTGCAAAGAACTCAAATTCGATGAGCCCTCAATCGCCTTCACCGCCAAATCTTGAACCTGTTTCAAAGCAGAATCGAGTTGTTTCGACAAGCTAGCAAGGCGCGCATCTTGATTTTGAATTGTCTGCAACATCCCTTGAATTTGCAGTTCATAATTTTGCTTTTGCCCTTCGATATCTTTAGCAGACAAATCAGCCTTAACTTTAGCTTGGTAATTGCCAATATTGCGACCGTTATCTTTCCCGTTCTTGATATTCGCTTCCAATTCTTTCGGGAAAGCTTCTACCTTAGCTTTCACCTCAGCATAAAGTTTTTCCCGTTCCGAAATAGATTTTTCGCGTTCCGCCCACAGTTTCTCCTGTTCTTGCTGAAACTCTTCGATTTCTTGATACAGCTTTTTCTGGCGCTGTTGGTATTCTTCGATGTCCAGATTTCGCTGAAGATTCAAATCATAATTATACAACTCTTCATCACGCTCGCGAGCTTTTTGGTGATTTTCATTGCGTTCTTTAACGGCTAACTTGTGGAGTTCCTGCTCTTTTTCCCAAGCTTGCCGACGTTCCAACAATTCCTGTTCAACAGTTTCGCGCTGTTCGCTGAGTTCGCCAGCAAAAGTTTTGGCGCTTTCTTCGTACTGTTGAATTAAATTATCCAGCGTATCTTCTGCAACATCTTCTAAACTGTGCAACTCTTGCAGTTGTTGAATTTCCTCGCCCACAGTGCGCCGCAATTCTTCGACTTTAGCAGCTTCCGAAGTTAATTTCTCCGACAACTCGCTGACAGCGCCACCAAAGCTAAATTGCAGTAAGATTAAATTGTCGATTGTGGACTGCATTTTTTGTGGATTTTGAGTTAAAGCCATTGGTTTTTGTGCCTCCACAATAGGTTTTTCTGGGGCGGCTGTTTGCTTTTGGGAAGCGTTTAGCTGTTGGATTTGCGATTCTAGCTGCGCTTTTTCTTGCGCTGCTTCCTTGTACGCTTCTAAAATTTCAGCCTTGGTGCTTTTGTCGCTAACTCTTTTGTTCATGACTTTTCATTCCTTAATAGTTGGGAAAATTTCTGTCATTTTTTCGCAAGATGGGCATTGCACACCTTACTGGGTTTTAAGCTTTGCTGGCAAAAGCTTTCATTGCCAAATCTTGCGCTTGCTTCATCGTGGCTTGCAGTTGCGCGGAAATTTCGGCAATTTGTTGGGTTTGTCGCTCAATTGTCTGCTGTAGAGATTGCGCTTTCAATTCATATCCTTGCTTAGTGCTTTCCCATTCTTTATCCACTAAATCTGCCTTGACTTTAGCTTCGCGGGAAACTTCTTGAATTGCTTCTTCTTTGGCTTTGACATAAGCCTGTTTGAGTTCTTCTTCAAATCCGGCGGCTTTTCTTTGATTCTCTTCAAACTCCGCTTGATTGTCGCTGAGGACTTTTTCCCGTTCCACCCAATTTTTCTCTTTTTCGCGGGTAGATTCTTGCAAGTCCCGTTCTAGTTTGCGCTTCGTTTCTTCGTATTCGTCGGTTTCGATTTTGCGAGTGCGCTGTAATTCGTATTGATAATCTGCTGTTTCTTCCTGACGCTTTTTAGTTATGAGTGCAGCCTCTTCTTGAACTGCTGTATCAAATTCTTGCTGTTGTTTTTCCCAAATTTTGCGTTTTTGGGTCGTGTCTTTTTCGATAACTTCGCGTTGGTTAGCAGCGTTTTGTTCTAGCAGGGTCAATTTTTCTCGGTGTTCTTGAGTTAAAATGTGGAGGGCGTCTGCTACAACTCGGATTTGCTGCAACTCTTGCAATTGTTGGGCTTCAATTTCGATCGCGCGTTTTAATTCGTCTAATTTGGAAGATTCCGCCTTCAGTTTTTCCGAAAGTCCGCTGATGGTGCTGCCGAAATCTAATTGCAAGTCGGCGAGGCCTTTGACGATGCTGTCAATTGTGTAGGTAGAAGCGACTTCGAGGAGTTGTTTGTTTTTGGCTTTTTCGGCTGACTGTTCTTTGGTTTCGACTTTGGATTCGATCTTTTTCTTGTCGGCTAAAATCTGCTGAAAGTTTTGCAAAATTTGGGCTTTGCTATCCTTGGCAGTTGCTACTGTCATAATTGTTTTTTCTCCTGATTATAACTTTTTGAGGCTTTTGAGTGAGACTTTCTCAGTTATTCTAAGTTGCGGAGTTGGCTGAGAATGGAACGGTACTTGCTGGCTGCGTCGGGTTTTTCTTCTGAATTATCGCTGGCTAGCATTTTGAGAAGTTTCCAGCAGCGATCGCACCGATTTCCTTCCCAGCAGGCGCACTCATCAATTATACTCAAAAGTGCGCCTTTTAGCAATTGATTTTCGGCTAACAAAGCTCGGTAATTCCGCTGGACTGATTCGGCTACTAAAGTCATGTGCTGGAAGTCTTCGGTGAGACTTTCGAGGTCGTTAACTGCATCTGTCCGAATTTGGTCTAGCAGCTCAAGATTCTCTTTCAAACGGCTTTCTTGCAGGTTTGGTTTGGTTTTCAGCTTGGTTAATTTCTTCATTTTACTCTGTTGTAACAGTTATGGTAAAGGCGCGATTAAATCGCGCCTTTACAACAAAATTAGAACAAGTCAGCAGTTAATTGCTCTTCGGCTGGCGGTAGCGACATATTGCCGTTGGAATTCAAAGCAATAGCATCGTTTTCACCGCTAGCGTGAGCAGCCATCAAGCAGGCAACTTGCTGTGCCGGCAGGTTATCTAAACACACCATAGCTTTTGTTCCTTCTAAGTCAATCATCCGCGATTGATTGCTAGAATCGGACAAAACTGCTGCGGCTTGGTCGATAACCGCCCAATCTTTCCGCTCGTTCCAAGACCATTTTAAGCTGTAGTAGTTGATCGGTTTTACTACTCCGCTGTCGTCTGGTTTTTGGCCGGAATGTTTGACAAATTCTGGAATAAAAATTCCTGTTGCAGGCTCTACACCGCGAGATTGAACTGATGCTACCAAACGGTTAAAATCGTTCAAGCTCCGGTTTTTGATGTAGGTCACCATGACAACTCCTTGCGGCAATTCGCCGCTTTCTGCGACAAACCACAGTTGACCCCATAATGTGTGGGAAGTTTGACCTAAACTGCCGAAGAATTTGGAAAATTTGAGGATTGTCATGGAACACTTGGAACCGTAGTCGGTGTCGCCGATCGCCCACTGGCCACTTTGGCAATTGTTACGTACTGCGATCGGGATTTCTGGTACTAGCAAAGCATTGCTCGGTTTGGCACCAAATACTGAAAATGTAGGTCTTTCTTGTGTTTTAGTAGTCATTGTTCGTTTTTCCTTAGTTATTTATTGCTTTACGGGGAATTGGTAATTGGTAATCCGTTAAATCTCGTACATTGCTCGTGGCCGAACTTCGATTACCTAATGAGATGTGTTGTCGCTTTTGGTTCTGGATAGGTATACTCAAGCATCGCCTCTTGTTGAGCTTTAATAATCCGCAGCGCGGCGAGCAAATGCTCTAACGTTTCTAAGTGCGCTGGGGTGAAGTGGATGCTGAAGCCTTCGCCATCCCGCGCGTAGCCGGGACAAACCAGTGAGGCTGAGCTTTGTTCTTCGTGGGTGGCGATGTATAGCCAGTCATCGTCTTCGAGCTTGTAATGCGTGTCTGTCCAGGTTCTCAGCATTTGCGATCTGCTCCTCCTTATTTGCTGCGTACAAGCGTTTTGACGCCCAGCGCTTCTCACTCCTCTGAAGTTGACGACGCTATATGTAGCGTATGAGCTAGGCTAATTTGCACTTTTAACCCTACCAGTCATGCTCTGCGGGTTGATTAAACCGTCAACTGATCTCATGGTAGCGCGGGTTGATTTTCCCGTCAAGTAGTTTGTTGAACTTTTCATCAAAACAGGCTAGAATGCTTGTCAGGAGGCAAAAAACCGTGGAACAAACATTTGGAAGACTGATCCGTCAAGCTCGCAAGGACAAAGCTTACTCACAACGTGAGCTTGCAGCTATGCTAAGTGTGGACTTTACTTATTTGTCGAAGTTGGAGAACGATCGAGCGGATTATGCGCCAAAAGAGGAGGTAATCCGATCGCTAGCGCGGAATCTCGACATAAACGAAGAGGAATTGATTTTCCTGGCGGGGAGACTGCCGCAGCAGTACGAAGCGCTGCTGAAGCAGAATCCGAAGGAAATGCAGGCTCTTTTCCGCCGGATGCAAGAAAATCCAGATTGGCTCAAACAATCTTTTGAAGCGTAAGAGAGGCCCCTCATAGTGAGTATTTTTAAGCCGTATTGCTTCTACCCCAAAGAAACGATCGAGCGTTTGGCAAATGACATCTTGATGCAGATGCAGAAAACGCAAAATTTTGCTCCGAGATGGCCTTTTGATGCGACAACGGTTGCTGATTTTCTGGATTTGGGCGTAGTTTGGGAGTGCATTGACCCGGATGAAGAAGGTGCGATCGCGGCGAGGATTTTGCCGCAGCAGCGGTTAATCGAAATCAACGAACAGATTCTCGAAAAACCGCCGGGTTTCATCGAATCGACGATCGCCCACGAAATCGGCCACTGGGTGCTACACGTCAATCAAGACGAAGCAGACGGCACTGTGGAACAGTTGGAATTAAACTTGGGCAATGAAGGAAAAGCAGCCCAGGATGTCGAGGAACCGTTTGTTTGTCGGGGTGCGAGTGCTGATAATAAGGTTTTGTCGATCGAATGGCAAGCGCAATATTTTGCAAGCTGTTTGTTGATGCCTCGGTGTATTTTGGAAGAAAAAAGACAGGGACGCGATTTAACAAAGTGGTCGCATTTATACAAAATGAGAGATGAGTTGGGAGTGAGCATTTCCAATTTGACAAACCGCTTGCAAGAATTCGATTGGATATATATTCCCAAGGGAACGCGCGAGATTTATGCCGGGAAAGATGCCGCAAACGGGCAGCAGCGGTTGTTTGGATAAGAGGGAACTCGAATTTGAGATTTGAGGATTGCGACTTCTCGAATCTCAAATCTTTAAAATTAATTTCTAATTAAGTTAAATTTTATGCTAACCAATATTGAAATCCTGCTGGCAGCTTGCGAGGAATTAAATATCCCTTACGAAATCCTGCATCCTTCCCAAAACTTGATTAGACTCAAAGAGGGCGGCGAAGAATATTATTTTGTCAATTACATGACGCCATTTAACAGCGCATCAGTAGCAGAGATTTTTAAAGACAAAGAATATACTTATCAACTATTAAACGGCCAAATAAATACTCCCAGAACTCTCGGTTTTGTCTCGCCTTACTGCGAGGAGAAGTATAAAAAGTATTTGAGTTTCCCAGATATTGAATCAATAGTTTTAGAAGTAAACAAAAATTATTCTTTTCCGGTGATTCTCAAAAGAAATCGCGGTGCTGGTGGCAACAATGTTTTTTTGTGTAAAACTATAGAGCAAATTAAAGAAGCCCTAGAAATTATATTTAACATCAACAGTAAAGATTATGACTATGTGGCGCTAGCTCAAGAATACATCGGAATTGCCCGCGAATATCGGGCTGTATTCTGCAAAGAAAAGCTAGTTTTACTGTACGAGAAAGACAAATCTCAGGCTAAATTTGCGGGGAATTTAAGCCCGCTGCACTGGGAAGGTGCAAAAGCAAAACATATAATTAACCCCACTCTCATGTCTGAGATTGAAGATTTTGTTAAACCTGTTTTTGCCGAAATGGCGATTAATTATGCTGGGTTTGACATCGCGCTAGATACAAAAGGAGCATATTGGTTAATTGAAATTAACTCAAGTCCCAATTACGATATTTTTGTCAGAGATAACGATCGCCAAATTGTGGTAACAATGTTTAAAGGTATTCTGGATAGCTTGATTCTTAACAAAAAGCCGTAAATGCTCGATTTTAGAGATACGCTACAATTAACTAAATCCCAATCTCAAAAAAAGTAAAAGCAATGACATCAGAAATGTTAAAAGTAGAGGAAACTTGGGCATAAATTCTCGCCCTATCCCCTCCTCTTTCATTAGCGTTTATCAGCGTTTATCAGCGGTTAAAATTATCTTATTTCCGGTTGCATCGGTATTGTTCAAGACTTGGGGCGGTGGGTGATTGCAAACAGTCTCATCATCTAGATTCAAATATTTATTGCTCTCACGCACCCTACAGCTACAAACTTTATATCACATTCTTTCTAAAACCTGAATCCCCAATAACTCCAAACCCAACTTCAAAGTCCTCGCCGTCAAATCGCACAAAATCAACCGCGAAGTCCGCAACGGTTCCTCAGCTTTCAAAACCGGACATTGCTCAAAAAATTGATTGTACTTTTGACTCAATTCAAACAAATACTGACAAATTCGATTCGGCAATAAATCGCCCTCAACCGCATTTATCACTTCACTAAACTGCAATAAATGTTTGGCTAAAACCAACTCTGCATCAGACTGCAAGATTACTTTCGCACCAGCATCTAAATTCTCGAAATTAATCTCACCTTTGCGGCGAATTCCCTGCACGCGCGCGTAAGCATACAGCATATATAGAGCAGTATTTCCTTGCAAGGCGAGCATTTTGTCGTAACTAAATACATAGTTGCTGGCGCGGTTTTGACTTAAGTCGGCATACTTAACGGCACTCAAACCAACTGTTCGAGATACGTTAGCAATAAATTCCTCAGTTTCTTGTCTTTCTTCTGCTTTTAATATCCCTTCTAAAACTTGGCGCGTGCGGACGATCGCCTCATCTAACAAATCCTGCAACCGCACCGTTTCCCCAGAACGAGTTTTGAGTTTTTTGCCGTCTTCTCCCAATACCAAACCGAAGGGAATATGGACAATTTCGACATCTTCGGGAATCCAACCGGCTTTTCTCGCTACTGCAAATACTTGGGCAAAATGGTTAGCTTGTCCTGAATCCGTGACATAAATTATGCGCTTTGCATTGTCTTTTTGGATGCGGTAGCGCACTGCTGCTAAATCGGTGGTGGCGTAGTTGTAGCCGCCGTCGGTTTTTTGGACAATTAGCGGGAGAGGTTCTCCTTCTTTATTGGTGAAACCGTCTACAAAAACGCATTTCGCGCCGTCACTTTCTACTAGCAAACCTAGATTGGTTAAATCTTCGACTACTGCGGGCAATAATGGATTGTAAAACGATTCGCCGCGTTCGGTTAATTTGATATCGAGCAAGTCGTATATTACTTGAAATTCGCGGCGGGATTGATCGCACAGCAATTTCCAAGCGCGGCGGGTGTCTTCGGCGCCTGCTTGCAGTTTTACTACTTCTTGGCGGGCGGTTTCTTTGAAGGTTTCGTCTGCGTCAAAGCGCTGTTTTGCTTGGCGGTAAAATGCGACTAAATCGCCTAAATCTAGGGCGTCAGCGGTTGTGAGGGCTTCGGGGTGAACTTCGCGCAAGTATGCGATCAGCATCCCGAATTGGGTGCCCCAGTCGCCGATGTGGTTGATTCTGAGTACGTCGTGGCCTTGAAATTCGAGGATGCGGGCGATCGCATCTCCGATGATTGTCGATCGCAAGTGTCCGACGTGCATTTCTTTGGCTATATTCGGACTCGAAAAGTCGATCGCAATTGTCTGAGGCGTTTTCGCGGGTTCAATCCCCAAACGCGAGTCGCCGGCGATCGCACTAATTTGCGCTTCCAAATAAGCCGGTTTCAGCTTCAAATTGATAAAACCGGGCCCGGCGATTTCTGGGGTTTCGCAGATGTCGGTAATATCTAGGTTTTCGATGATTGTCGAGGCGATCGCCCGTGGGGGCTTTCCTAACTTTTTCCCCAAACTCATCGCCGCGTTGCACTGAAAGTCCCCAAAGTTGGGATTGCTGGCGGCGGCTAGCATTGGATCTGCACCTGCATAACTTTCGCCGAATGCCGCGGTGAATGCTTTTTCAAATTTTGCTTTTAACTGTTGGGCGATCGAGTTCATGTTTAATATTTTGATTGGATGTTTATTTTAAACTCTAGATTAAGCACTTTTTGCCAATAATACTCTTACTACTTAGGTAATTTCCCCATCCGACGCTCTCCCTCTGGCCCTCTGGCCCTCTCCCCACCTACTAAGAAATTTTGTACTTAGCTTTGAGCTGCTGAGCGGATCAAAATCACTTGCAGCGCTAACACACAGTACATTTTATCACAGTTGCGATCGCTACACAAATTAAAAATTATCACATCTAGCCAATGATCTCGATCGCTAGATAATTTTGTTAAATCGCTTACATTAAGGTATGTTAAAATTTTTTCAATGCTCCCAAAAATCCTACGAAAGGAAGTAGTTATGTTATCTCAACCTATTTTTGGCGATCGCTCTCTGACCCAAGCCTTTTATCAAGCAGTAATCGCTCGCTTCTACGACGGTTTCAGTCTCTCCACCCAAGCACTATTACGAGAGTGTACGCTTGGCTTTGCCCCTTGTCCCGATGGAGTCAAAACCTTTTTCATCATCGCGCCGAGTCTCGATGCAGCAGAGCAACTAATGGAAAAAATGGACAGTATTTTGGAGCGAGTTGCCGAACTCATGGCTGGAGTCGGACAAGTTGCCCTGTGCATAGTTCCCCCCGGCAGCGAAGCAGAGCAACCAGTAGATATGCAAGACTTAGAAAAAGTTCCCCCAGATTGTCTGGCTTGCAAATTCTTTACAATTATATGGGCCGATGCTGCGGCCGATCGGTAAAATTGACACTTAGCAACCAGCAACTCAACACGGTTCGGCCCAAGCTGTGCCCGTGGTGGCGCGGGGTAGATTGTCTGTTAGTTACAGTCCCTGGAATTATCGGGCACAGCGTGCAGGTAATTTAGAGCGTTTGCAAGGTTGCACTCGCAATCTTTGGCAAGTGTTAAACCAGACAAAATATATATCAAAGACCCGCTTGTCAGTCGCTCAGATTTTTACCTGCCGGCTAAAACAGCCGTGCATCTACTTTTTACATTCCCAATAAAGGCCACCAAAAAGCCGCATCAACTATCCTGGGTGTCTCACTTCAAAAGACAGCAGCAGGAATTAGGCGGTATCGCTAGAAAATAGATTTTTGGGAAATATCTGCTGATGTTCAGGATAAGCAGAAATATTCTCAAAAATAGATAAGAGTTCCGCACTTTGACCTCAGAAACCCGGTTTTTACCCCCGCGCTTCATATTCGCGGTTCGCTGGAAAATTGACAGAAAATAGGCTGTTTGTGGGAGAGTCACCAGCTAGAAACAAAGCACAGATTTACTCAAAAAAAGATTAGTTTTCCAGCGACACCCCTGGCAGTGCAGAGCGATCGTACCACAAGCTCATAGAATTTGTTAAAAATTTCAGTTGAAAATTTGAATTATTAAATTTTATGCCTAACATTGGGGATAAAATCTAAGATTGAAATTCTCAAATCTGAAATCAAGGCATCATGGTAAAACTGACACCGAACCCCAGCTTTAGTTTAACAATTCGGGTTGCTCTGCCGAACCGGCCGGGAATGCTGGCAAGCGTCACCAGCGCGATCGCATCTGTCGGCGGCAACTTCGGCCAAATCGACTTGATCGAGCAAACCCGCGCCACTACAATTCGCGATATCACCGTCGATGCTTACAGCCTCGAACACAACGAAGAAATATTGCAAGCAGTGAAAGCGCTGCCGGATATCAAAGTGATCGATGTGTACGATCGCACTTTCAACTTGCACCGCGGCGGAAAAATCAGCGTAGTTAGCAAAATTTCCCTCAAACGCCAGTCAGATTTGGCAATGGCATACACCCCTGGAGTCGGCCGCATCTGCACTGCGATCGCCAATGACCCGCAACAAGTTTATAACCTCACAATCAAACAAAATACTGTTGCCATTGTTACCGACGGTAGCGCAGTTTTGGGACTGGGAAACCTCGGCCCTGCCGCCGCACTGCCAGTCATGGAAGGCAAAGCCATGCTATTTAAAGAATTTGCTGGGATTGACGCCTTTCCTATCTGTTTGAACACCCAAGATACCGACGAAATTATTCGCACAGTGCAGAATATCGCCCCGGTTTTTGGTGGCGTTAACCTCGAAGATATTTCTTCTCCCCGCTGCTTTGAAATCGAAGCAAGATTGCGGGAAACTTTAGATATTCCGATTTTTCATGATGACCAGCACGGCACTGCAATTGTCAGTTTGGCAGCATTAATTAATGCCTTGAAAATCGTCAAAAAAACCATCGCAGAAGTGTGTATCGTGATTAACGGAGCCGGTGCGGCCGGAGTCGCGATCGCCCGCTTGCTGCGTAAAGCAGGTGCCCAAAATATCATCATGTGCGACTCCAAAGGCGTCCTCTCCCAAGACCGCACGGATATGAACCCAGAAAAACTAGAATTTGCCGTGGCTTCGAGCGGTACTTTGGAAGATGCGATCGCCGGTGCCGATGTATTTTTAGGAGTCAGCGCCCCCGGCGTAGTCACCCGATCGATGGTGCGTTCGATGGCCGAAAATCCCATTGTTTTTGCAATGGCAAATCCCATTCCCGAAATTCAGCCAGAATTAATTATGGAAGATGCGGCGATCATAGCAACCGGACGCAGCGATTACCCGAATCAAATTAACAATGTTTTGGCATTTCCGGGGATATTTCGAGGCGCTTTGGACTGCAAAGCTGCCACGATTACGCCCACTATGTACTTGGAAGCAGCTTATGCGATCGCCTCTTTAGTCAGTCCTTCTCAGCTTGACAAAGAGCACATTATACCGTCGGTTTTTGATGAAAGAGTTGCCATTGCTGTCGCCGGTGCAGTGCAGTTGGCCGCCCGATCCGAAGGTATTGCCCGCGATTAATTGACGGAAGTTCGGCAACGGATTCGCTCGACGGATGTAACGGATGTAACGGATGTAACGGATGTCCGTCCGATGTCCGTCGGAAGAAGGAAGAAGGGAGAAGGTTGGAGGGAAGAAGGAAGAAGGTTGGAGGGAAGATACCATGTATAAATTAATGGTTTTTGTACCAGTTTTATACTTCTTCTTTTGTGATTTTTCTGGTTTCTTCTCATTCCCTCTTTCCTCCTTCCCGTTGATTATTACTCATTTTTGTTTTCCCATCCTGTCTTTTTCCTCAACATCCATCCGTTAAATCCCGATCGCGTGATCGTTGCCAAACTGCCCTCGAACCTCCAACCTCCAACCTCTTCCTTCTTCCCTCCAACCTCAGCATCCATCCGTTACATTTGTTAAATCCCGTAGAGGGATCGTTGGCGAACTTCCTTTTTCCCTCTTTTTTAATTAAGGATAAAACTCACAGCAATAAACAAGATAATAAAGATATAATTAAATAAACCAAGTCCAGCTAGGTCAGATGCAAAGCCAGTTAGGAAAAGCCAAGCGCAATCGCTCCCGTTGCCAATTGTTAGAACTGTGCCCGATAGGGCTGGCATTGTGCCGGACGGACGGGACTTTTCTCGACGTAAATCCAGCTTTTGCAAGTATTATCGGCCGCACAGTTGCAGAAACTCTCCACCTCAACTACTGGGAAATTCAGCAAACACAGTGCGCGCGCCCAGAAAAATATCTAGAATGTCAAGCAAAAAATAGCCACACGCACCTGTGCGAAGCAGCATACAAACATAAAAACCAGCATCTCGTACCCGTGCGAGTTTCCGAGCGGGCAATTGAAACAGAGGGACTGTCCGCGATTTGGCTAAGTGTTGAAGAAATCTTTAATAATCGGGATCAAAATAGCGATCCGCTGGAATCAGCATCGCCACACAGCAATTCACATCTAGAAAAATTGCTGACAAAGCAGACTGCCGAACTAGAAAAAACTCAGAAACTACTCGCAGAAAAAATCTCCGAACTGGAGCAAACTCAAGAAAAATTACGTCTCCAAAGTCAAATCATTGACCAAATTCATGAGGCGGTAGTTTCTACCGATATGGACGGCTCGATCACCATTTGGAATCAAGCCTGCCAAAAGTTATACGGCTATCAAGCAACTGAGGCTATCGGACAGCACATTTCTCTAATTTACCCGCCCGAACAGCAAGAATTTTTGTTAGAGCAAGTCATCAAGCCGCTACAAGAAAAAGGCGAGCATGAAATTGAAGTTATAACACGCCGTAAATCAGGAGAAAAATTTTCCTCGAACCTGATGCTGTCGCTATTGAAAGACAAAAGGGGAGAAGTTGTGGGGATGATGGGATCTTTAACAGATCTGAGCGTTTGCAAAGCTTTAGAACAAGAATTAGCACAGAGACAAGCACTATTTGATGCCTTTTTGAAGGAGGCGCCGGCGGGACTTTGCATTTTGGACTCCCAACTGCGGTATGTGCAAATTAATCAATTTCTAGCAGAAATAAATTGCCTGAGTCCAGCAGAACACATTGGCAAGACTGTACGCGAAATATTGCCGAATATGGCTCCAATAATAGAGCCTTTGTACGCAGAAATTTTGAGGACGAAACAACCCCTAATTAATATCGAGATCAGTGGTGACAATCCAAGAAAGCCGGGGTTTGTCCGACACCTGACAGGCTCTTATTTTCCCTTGCTAGACAAAGATGGTGAGGCGATCGGCATCGGTGCAGTTGTAGTTGACATTAGCGATCGCAAACAAGCAGAAGCTGCGCTGCAAAAAAGCGAACAGCTTTACCGCACTATGGCAAGCAACTTTCCTAACGGTGCGGTGATGTTGTTCGATCCAGAACTGCGCTACACGCTGGTAGAAGGTACAGAATTAGCAGCAGTGGGGCTTGCCAAAGAATTGATGGAAGGCAAGACTATCTGGGAAGTATTCGAGCCAGATGTTTGTACTGATATCGAGCCAACTTATCGGGCAGCACTGGCAGGAGAAACAGTTGTTACAGAATTTTTTTACAGCGATCGCGTTTACCTCGGTTATGCTTTGCCAGTCAGAAACGAACGGCAAGAAATTATCGGCGGATTGCTAATGACTCAAAACATTACGGCTCGCCAATTAGCAGAAGAAGCGCTCAGAGAAAGCGAGGAAAAATACAGGTGCATTGTCGAGACAGCGGACGAAGGAATTTGGATCATAGATGCGGAGGGTAAAACTACTTTTGTCAACCAAAAAATGGCCGATCTGCTCTGCTGCAGCCCAGAGGAAATGATCGGGGAGTCGCTATTTGCTTTCATGGATGCAGAAGGCATGGCGATCGCACAAATCAGTCTCGACCGCCGCCGTGAAGGAATTCGCGAACAGCTCGATTTTAAGTTCCGTCGCCGAGACGGCAGGGACTTGTGGGCGATGGTTTCTACTAATTCCTTGGCCGACAAACAGGGACGCTATGTGGGCGCTTTGGCAATGGTTGCTGATATTACCGATCGCAAGCAAACAGAAGCCGCATTGCAGCAGTCGGAAGCCAAATTTCGATCGCTCTACGAATTAACCAGTTTGCCTGTTTTTATGCTATGTGACAATGCCATCACCGATGCTAACACAGCCACACTAAAACTATTCGGCTGTACTACCCCGCAACAGTTGTACTGCCAAAACCATGGCACACTCTCGCCTCCTTTCCAACCCAACGGCAAAGATTCTTTGAGCATGGCTGACGACATGATAGCGATCGCTTTTGAGCGGGGAAAGCACCGTTTTGATTGGGTTCATCAGCGCTTAGACGGTACTGATTTTCCCGCAGAAGTCGTGCTGACAGTCATCGAGGTGGGAAATGAAAAAATTATCCAAGGAGTGATCCAAGATTTAACAGATCGCAAACTTGCAGAAGAAACATTAGTGCGATCGGAACAAGCCCTCAGACAGCAAGCAAGACGACAACAACTGCTCAATCAAATTGCCAACCAGATTCGCACATCTTTAGATTTAGACACAATTTTAGAAACCGCAGTTCAAAAAATTCGCAATTTGATGCACATAGATTGGTGCCTGTTCACTTGGTATCGCCCAAACCGCAATCCTCCGGTTTGGGAAATAGTTTGCGAAGCGAAGAATGAAGCTTTGCCGAGTTTGCTCGGTACTTATTCTGTAGAGGATCAATCTAGTGTCGCCCTGCCACAGATTTTGCAGCGACACATCCTGCGAATTGATGATGTCAGCACTTTTGAAGATTTAGAAGTGCGCGAAAATTTCCAGGCCTTAAAAATTAACTCAGTGCTGTCGCTGCCAGTTCAAACTGCTTCAGGCGATATGGGGGCAATTACCTGCTATGAGGCTGTGTCCATGCGAAATTGGAGCGACTCGGAAGTCGAACTGATGCAAGCGGTGGTCGCTCAAATTGCGATCGCGATCGACCACGCTGAACTGTACACCCAAACCCGCAAAGCGGCCCGACTAGCTCAAGCTCAAACTCAACAGCTAGAAGAAACTTTGCGCGAACTAAAACGTACCCAAACTCAATTAATTCAAAGTGAAAAAATGTCAAGTTTGGGACAGTTAGTAGCAGGTGTCGCCCACGAAATTAACAACCCAGTTAATTTTATCTACGGCAATCTCAGCTACACCAGCGAATACACTCAAAACTTGCTAAAAATGCTGCAACTTTACCAGAAGGAATACCCGCAGCCTAGCGCAAGAATTGTAGATGCAAGGGATGACTTTGAAATTGATTATCTTATTGAAGATTTACCAAAAATTTTAGCATCTATGAAAGTCGGAGCCGATCGCATCCGCGACATAGTTTTGAGCCTGCGAACTTTTTCAAGACTTGACGAAGCCGAAAAAAAACAAGTTGACATTCACGAAGGTATTGAAAGCACGCTGCTAATTTTGCAAAACCGCCTGAAACATAAAGCCGATCACCAGACAATTAATGTGATTAAAGAATACGGTAATTTGCCTTTAGTTGAATGTTATCCCGGTCAGTTAAATCAAGTATTTATGAATTTATTGAGCAATGCGCTAGACGCATTGGAAATGGAGATGAAGGAATCCAATCGCACCGCCAAAAATCTCGCAATTACGATTCGCACCCAAGTAACCGAAAATAACAGCGTTGCCATATGGATAGCTGACAGTGGCCCCGGCATGAGCGAAGATGTGCAAAAGCGCTTGTTTGACCCGTTTTTTACTACTAAACCCATTGGCAAAGGTACTGGATTAGGATTGGCGATTTCGCACTCTATTATAGTAGAAAAACACGGCGGCAAGCTTTCTTGCAATTCTGTATTGGGAGAAGGTTCCGAATTTGCGATCGAGATTCCTCTGCAGCAAAAATTAAATTAAAACCCGTTGTATCGGTATCATATCAAATCCGATCGAGCGATCGGATTTGATATGATTCAAATCCGATCCTTTACCGTCAGATGCACACCACCAGCGGGTGCCATTGTCAAACCGCGACGTACTGGCACCACGGGACTATTTTCTGCAAGTTCTAAAGAGTATCGTGACAGCACTTTCGCCAATACTAACTTCATTTCAAACATGGCAAATGCCGCCCCAATACAGCGGCGGTTTCCTCCTCCAAACGGCAAATATTCGTAAGGCGAAAATTGACGTTCGAGAAAACGTTCTGGTTTAAAACAATTTGGTTCCGGGTAAATATCAGGACGGTGATGAACCAAATAAATACAGGAAGAAACTATCATTCCTTTGGGAAGATTATAACCCATTAACTGCATCGGAGCTTGCAGAATGCGCGGAAATGCAAAAAATACGATCGGATAAATCCGCAGCGTTTCGCAACAGACAGCATTCAAATACGGGAGTTTAGTTATTTCCGCCGGATCGGAATTTTTCAAATCAATAGAATTGAGTTCTTGCAGCAGTTTTTCACGAACTTCTGGGAGGTAGTGAATCCAATACAAAGCCCAGGCTAAAGCTGTGGCTGTAGTTTCGTGTCCCACGAATAACATTGTCATTAATTCATCCCGCAATTCAACGTCGCTCATCGGCTGTCCCGCTTCGTCACGAGCTGAAATTAACAAGCTCAGGATGTCTTCGCCTAATGGTTCAGACTGAGTTTTGCGTTCGCGAATTTCTTGATAAAGCAGTTCATCTAAACGCTGTCTTTGTCGCACAAATCCTCCCCAAGGACTCCAAGCACCTAAATCTTGTTGCAACGACTTCACAAACAAAAATGTCGCACTCAAAGGATTGCTAAAAAAATTTAACATCTTAACAAGAAGTTGCTGGATTTGCTGGTAGCGTTCTCCTTCGCTCAGCCCAAACACCGCGTGCAAAATCACTTCCAAGGAAATCTCCTGCATAGTTGATTGCGCGATAACCGAGTTACCCGGAGTCCAATTATTAATTACTTTTTCGGTGGTATTGCAGATGATTTGTCCGTAAGCTTTCATGCGTTCACCGTGAAAAGGTGGCATTAAAAGTTTGCGCTGCTGCAAATGTCGATCGCCATCTAACAACAATAACGAATTCGAGCCTACTAAAGGTAGCGCTATCTGGTTTCCCGTACCGGATTCAAAAAGTTTGGAATCCGCTGTAAAAATTTCTTGAATAGCTTGAGGATTGCTAATAATTACCTGGGGCGGAAAATTGCTGAATTTGCTGGTAAAAATGTCACCGTAGCTTTTATAGTTTCGTTCTAAATAATACAGAGGATTTAAAATCCCCCGCACTGTCTGAACAAATCTATTATCTTTAGGGCCGTCTAAAACTTTGTTTGTAGCATGATTTTGAGATGGAGAGTTGTTGGTGAGGATAGTCATTTGTTTTTATCCTAATTTTATGGTTTCACAGGACTAATCAAAGCATAAGTCTTATTTCAAAAAAATCTCAAATCCCTCAGCTATTGAAAAATAGTACGCGGTACGCATCATAAAATAGTACGGCAATAGTAGGATACAGAGTAACTCCCAGGCCAAAAGCTCGTTCTATCGGCTCTTTGAGATAGCCTATCCAAAACGCCATTCTTCCCAAAACAAACAAAATTGCCAAAATTGGAATCAGCTTGATGCTGTAAGTATCTAAAAAGGTAGAAAGGATTAAACTGCCTACAAAAAACAGCACAAATTGCTCTAGAGTGTTGCTCAGATAACGCAAATGAATCCGCATTGCTTCTGATTCGGCATTCGCTAAAGGGTTGATGGCTGGGCTGCTAAATCTACCATTACCAACTGCCACTATGCCGGCAAATAACATCAGTAACGGAAAGATTTGGCAGCGAAGGGCGAAGATTAGGCGCGACTCTGCGGTATTGAAGGGCGGTAGGGGCAGCGCTATCACAAAATAACTAATCAGTACAAAACTAAGGCAGAAGATTAAGGCAGAAATGCCTCGCCAAACAACTCTTTGCTGTTGTGGATTGAAACTGAGTAAATTAATCATTGTTTACAGAAACCCAACCTTATTATATATTTTTTATACCTAGATATTTTACGTAAACCCGATCGCACCTTGGCGTCTCCACACCCGTTGTCGGTAGATATCCGCTATTTTCGTACAGTTTAACAGCTTCCTTGAGAATGCTAGCAGTTTCTATCCAAATTTCCTCAAAGCCGCGAGCGATAATTTTACTTTCCAATTCTTGCAGTAAAAATTTCCCCAAACCCTGTCCCCTTGCTGCGGGCAAAATATACATTTTGCGAATTTCCACAGCATTATTTCCGCGCTCAATCGGATAGTAAGCCGCTGTACCCACTATTTTATCCTGCCGTTCAACTACCCAAAATTCGCCGCCTTGATTATGATAATGTAGTTCTACATCATAGACATCTCGATCTGCCCCGTGAGGTTCGCATTTTAAACCGTACTCTGCTAAAACATCCCTAATTAAATAGAACGCCTCAGCGCGATCGCGCGTTTCCCAGGAACGAATTAAAAAATCCAGATGTTGGGTTTTCATGGGTGGTTGCAACTTAATATTTATTTGTTGACTTTAGCAACTGTAAACTTACTAATTTTTTTTTACAGTTTTTAAATGCACCTAGCTTTTAACTGTGAATTCTCGGTTCGGGATGAAGACTTGCCAGCAACTCGCTCTCTACTAATGATAATTCCTCCAACCTCTGCATCACAATATCCCGATCGAAATAAGTTGTTGCCAAAATCCAATATACCCCGTAATGGCGCGCTTCCGAAGCCATCAAACTGCGGTAAAACTTAGCTAATTCCGCGTCGGGACAGCGATCGCCCAGCAGCCCCAACCGTTCGTGACTGCGCGCTTCTATCAAACCAGAAACTAACAAAGAATCCAAAAGTCTCTCCGGTTCCTGCTTGCGAATTTGGGCGGACAAACCTGCACCGTAGGGAGGTGCGGCCAAAGGGCCCAAAGCGATGCTGCGCTTTTCTAACCGCTGGTTGACTTGCTCGAAATGCTCTAATTCTTCGCGGGCGATCGCCGTTAGCATCCTCACCAATTTTTCCCTTGCTGGGTAGCGAAACATTAAATTTAACGCTACTCCCGCCGCTTTCCGCTCGCAGTGAGAATGGTCTAATAAGATTGTATCCAAATGGGCGATCGCCTGTTGCACCCAAGCTTCCGAAGTCGGCTGTTTCAAAAACTTAATAGTTGGCAGTGTAGAAGTCATTAGTCATCAGTTATTAGTCATTAGTCAGCAGTCACTAGCCAGCATTTATCCTATTTTACACAATTTTTCAAACACCGCATACATATCACCAGCAAACTTTTTCGGATTCCACAGCGGCGACAAATTGGTTGGATCTTTAGATTTCACCAACTGTGCTTTAATTGCATTTCTCAATTCACGATCTTTGCCCAATTTTACACCCACTTCCACATATTCCGACCAAGACAAAGCCACGCCTGTTTCAATTCCCAAAGTCTGCAAAAACGAATAACCCATTCTCGACAAAAATTGCTCTCCTGTGCGAGTCACCACCGGCAAATTAGACCACAAAGCCTCTAAAGTTTGAGTTCCTCCGTTGTAAGGAGAAGAATCTAACAAAACATCTGCCAGCAAATAGATAATTCTGTGTTCTTCCTCAGTAGCAAACCTCGGCAAAAACTTAATTCGGTGCTTGCTCACTTTCTCAGATTCGCAAGCTTGGTGATATGCAGCCTCAAACACGGCAGCATCGCCTAAAGCTTTGTGAATTAAGATACTATTCGGCACTTCTTTGAGAATCGCAATTTGTGCTTTTACCAACTCGCTATTGAATTTTCTGCCGGGAGCGACGCACAGGTAAACTATCTGATCCAAACCGATCCGATGCGATCTTCTCAATGCAACGGGATCGACTCCATATCTCTGAAAACCGGACACCGCGACAAAGGAATCAGGCATCCTAATTAGCTGCTCCTCATAATATTTTTCCCTGTCTGCAGGGTGCGAGTGCCAGTCTGTAAGAAAGTAATTTTCCGGCGATATGTAAGGGGCGTCAAATCCCAGCCAAGAAACACAAACTGGTGCGGGTTTTTGGTAGAGAATGTCAGCGTGAACTGGTACGCTGAGAGAATCTAAATCAACTAAAACGTCCAATTCATCTTGCTGAATTTGGTCGATAATTTCTGCGGAATTGGCAAGTCCGTTCGGGTAGGTGGTCGGAAAAGTGAGTTTTCCCCAAGTTTCAAATTGCTTAGTGAGAGCGTCAGGAATAATTTTTTCCGAAGCGTACAAATACACATTGGGTGTGATGTCGGACAATTCGTGAATGATGTCCGCGCTGCACCAACCTACAGAATGGCGGCTAAAGTGATTGGACAAAAAGCCGATTTTTAACTTGCTGGATGGAACCGTTGGTTTGAAGCTGTAATTTGCGGGTTGAGAAAAATTAGGTTTAATACATTGGTCGATATACTTTTTGGCAATTAATCTGTAAAGTTTTGAGTTGGCCGCCAAGTCATCTCGCAAATAGGGCGTGCTGAATAACAAGTTTGCATAAAGCGATTTAATTTCCACCGGGCTAGCGGTTTCTAAGTTTTGCTCTAAGTACGACTCTAGCTCTAAAAATCGATCGCGCGCAATTTGATTTAATCCCGACACTTGATAGGTGCTGATGAAGTAAATCGCGGTCATAATTGGATCGGTTTCGGCACACATTTGGCTGTAGTGGTGCACGGCTTGCCGCGCGGCAGCTAAATCGCTAGTATCTCTGAGGATGTCGCACAAATGTTGGTGAGCCCCAATAAAATCCGGTTTAATTTGTAGAGCTTTTTGAAGGTTGGGTATTGCGTCTTTAAATTGACCCTGGTGGCGCAAAACTCGGCCAATTTGACAGTATGCTTCGGCTAAATCGGGTTTGAATGCGATCGCCTGCTTCCATGCAGCCACCGCCTCATCTAACTTCCCTTGCTGCGCTAATTTATCTCCTAAATTTAAGTGAAAATCAACCTGAGCAAGGTGGGGATTGAGTTCGAGAGCTTTTTGCTCGTATGCTACCGCTGCATCCTGCTGCCCCTGCTGCTTCAGTGCCCCTGCCAAATTCCAGTAAGCAGCAGCCAAATTTGGTTTAAGTTCGATCGCCTTTTCGTAATTGACAACCGCCTCCACCAAATGCCCTTGTTTGTAGAGCATACTGCCCAAATTAGCATAAGCCTCAGCAAAATCGGGATTCAGAGCGATCGCCTCAGAATAAAACCGCATCGCTTCCTCAATTTGACCACTTGCTTGCTGCACATTGCCCATTGTCACGTAAGCCGCCGCCCAATCCGGTTGCAATTCCAGAGCTCGGCGACAAGCTGCGACGGCTGCTGCTAAATTGCCTTGAGAGTAATAGGTTTCTGCAACAACTGTCAGGGATGCAGCATCTTCAAATTGGGGTGTTTCGGATTGGTTGCGAAAATCGGAATTCATTTTGCGGCCTATCTGTGCTATCAAGTTAAAGGTTGAATCTATATTATTTTGCAGAGTAGCAGTTTTAGCGGAATTACGGGCGATCGTCACAGAGAATTTATGAGCGACAAGCAAGCGACACAGCGCCAACATAACATCAAGTGGAAACCAAACCTTCTGCTGGGGATACTCTTGTTAACCTTAGCAATCCCCTTACCCTTTGCCCAAAAGACTTTCGCACAGCAGCAGCAGACAGCCAGCTTTCGGCAGAAATTATTTCAAACTGCTCTTTATTTCACCCTATATTTTGAGGGCGGATTCAGCAATCACCCTGCCGATAAGGGCGGCAGAACTTATCGGGGCGTCTTGCAAACGGAATACAACGCCTACCGCTACAGTCGTGGGCTTCCGCCCCTTGACGTGACGCAGATGTCGGAAGCAGAGCTCCTAGAAATTTATAAATATTACTGGGATTCGAGCCTATCGGGAACGATGCAGCCGGCTTTGGCGATCGTCATGTTTGACACCGCCGTTAATTTCGGTATTAATAACTCAATTACCTTTCTTCAGCAAGCATTAGGATTGCCGCAAACGGGAGTTTTTGACCCGCGCACCAAGGAAGCGCTGAAAGGGGCAAATAACAGAAATACCGCGCTGCAAATGATTAATGAACGAATTATTTACCGCTACAAAAGGGTGCAAGAAGATCCGACTCAGATGGCTTTTTTCCGGGGTTGGCTGAGTCGCGATTACAGTTTGTGGGGCTATGTGAACAAGATTAAGAATTAACAGTTAACAGTTAACGGCTAACAGTTAACTGTTAATAAGCAGGCGCGAATCTAATTTTTACTATCTTGTTTCTTTAAACTATTGTCGGGTGGGCAGGAGCGCCCGCCCGATAATTCCCATCTCAATGCACCACAGCTTATCATGTCGGCTTAAATAACCTTTATATAGCAATCCTTGCAGGAGTCGTAAATTTTTTACTCCACCCCAACCCTCCCCGAACCCGCTGGGAGTCCGTAAGAAATTCACAAATGATGCGATGATTGCTATATCTCTAAGCTTTTCTCTGAGAAAAATCAGTCTATTCAACTTAACACATCAACCATTTGTCAAGTAAATGAATTTCATATAATTCACAATCTTGATTCATAAAAGTCATATTTATCAAGATATATTTCACGAATCAAAAAACCTAGTAAATTTTAACCCAACCGTCTATAACAGAAATATAAAAACCAAATGTGTTGCTGCTGCACAACTAACTTAAGCCATGAAACTATGACGGTAGAAGAAGCAATAATTTTTTTGGACAATCTGGTATACGAACAAACGGAAAAACACCTGAGTCGGTTGCAACAGTCGATAATTCGAGGCGTTGTAGGGGGTTTGACGTACCAAGAAATTCAGCAAAACGATCCGATCGCCCGCGGGTACACAGTGGGCTACCTGGGGCGGTATGTTGGCTATAACTTGTGGAAAGACCTCACCAAGGTACTGAAGCAAGCAGAAATTATTGGACAAGAAGAAAGAGTAGTCGGAGCAAATCTTTGGGACTGCATCATGAGATCTGTGCAAAAAGGCACACAACCAGCTAATTCTGTCGATCCCATGTTGCAAAAGCTGCTGCGGATGCGTTACCGAATTAGAGAACATTTGGTGAACACCGAGTACAGCGATACCTATCTGGCTGAAGATGAAAATTTGCCCGATCGACCTTTGTGCCTCGTCAAGCGCCTGAAAAGCCAGTCTGAGAGAACCAGCCAGTTATTCGATCGAGAAACGCGGGTTTTATATCGATTGGGTCAACACGATCGGATACCAGAATTGTTAGCTCGTTTTGAAGAAGATGGATATTTTTATTTAGTCTATCAATTCATCGAAGGGCAACCCTTGTATCAAGAACTAATCGAAGGTCAACCCTGGGAAGAGCATCAGGTTATCGCTTTGTTGAAAGATATCTTGGAAGTGCTTGTTTTTGTTCACAAACAAGATGTAATTCACCGCGACGTTCACCCTCAAAACTTAATCAGGCGCACATCTGATAACAAAATGGTATTAATTGACTTTGGGGCCGTTAAAGAAATCAACACTTCACAAAACAGCATCGGTCAAACGAAATCGCGTGGCGGTACTCAGCAAGATTATATTCCCCCTGAACAAGCCATCGGTTCCCCGAAATTGTGCAGCGACATCTATGCTGTCGGGCTTATGGGGATTCAAGCCTTGACAGGAATGCGCCCGAAACAACTCAGAGTTGATAATTTAGGGAATCTCATCTGGCAGAAAAATGCAACTGTCACCCCGGAGTTGGCTCGCGTTTTAGACCAGATGGTGCTGTACGCTTTCCCCCAGCGTTACCCCTCAGCAACCGAAGCTTTGGAAGCACTTCAAAACTTGGGAGTTAGTTGACTGTTGTCAGTTGTCAGTTGTCAGTTGTCAGTTGACAGTTACCAAATCCGACTTGAATATCCCCTCTTTAGTCCCTCTCTGCTGGGACTTTGTTTTTTTAGTAGCGGTTTCAAGCGCCGAGTCTTCTCTGTTGTGCCACATTTCCCACAGCCACAGCAGCCAGTTTACAATGCGAGTGATCTTGTTGCACAGTGATTCATCCGCTACCATTAGCCCTCGATGTACTGAGTAAAAACACTCCGTCTTGCCGATGAATCGGCCGCCAATTTCCGAAATCGAAGGGACAACGAACAAGGAACAAGGAATTTTTTATTAAAATTTACACATAAAAAAATTAGTCAATTCTGCCGAATGCCTTCTACATAAGAGCCTTAAACCTTCATTTGACGATCTCTCTAAAGTTAGATAAAATAATTCATATTTTATGATTAGCAGCTTTGAGAAAATCTTAAGCAGCTTTGTATAGTAGGCAACACTATCGCTCGAGTGTTTATTGTTACCTTAGATACGTAGAAACCAAATAATTAGAGGGATCGAGAAATTGGAAGTTTTTGAACGAGCACAACAACTGCAAAGGCCCTCAACCCGAATGGCTGCTGTCGAGTCTTTTTCCAAAAAAGCGAGTATTGCAGTAATGGCGATCGGCTGTACAGTCATTTTGGGTTGGATATTCGATCTGCAACTCTTAAAAAGCATTCTGCCCGGACTCGTGACGATGAAAGCCAATACTGCGGTCTGCTTTATTTTGGGCGGGTTTTCTCTATTCATCCAACAGATCCGGCGCGCCAAATTAACAGCAAGAAAGCCTCAAAAAAATTACAAAAATTTAATTTTAGTATCCTCATTTTCAATTATATTAATTAGCATATTAACCCTAGTTCAATATAGCTTTAATTTAGACTTAGGCATCGACCAACTGCTATTTAAAGAAAGTTACACATTGACAATTACCGGAACACCCGGACGCATGGCGCCGAATACTGCTGCTGCTTTTTTATTCCTGGGAACAGCGCTGCTGCTGCTGTCAGAACGTCGGCCTAAATACCTGCGAATTCAAATCTTAAGCTGTTCAGCATTGTTAATTGCATTTACGGGTTTGATAGGCTATTTCTACGACAAAGCTTTATTTTACCAAATTGGCAATAATACAGGGATGGCTTTGCACACTTCCGCAGCATTTATGTTGCTGAGCTTTGGCATTTTATTTGCCAGTCCAGAGCGAGGATTGATAGCAGTAATGACGAGCGATCGCGCGGGCGGCATCATGGCGAGGCGCTTGTTGCCACGGGCAATCATTATCCCGCCTTTAGTCGGTTATTTCATCCTATTGGGAGATCGGTTACAAGCGTACACGCCGGAGGTAGGGATATCGCTATTAAGCGTATTGAACGTGATTATTTTTACAGTTCTGATTTGGCAGAATGCCAAAACTCTCTGCAGCGCAGACCGGAAGCGCTATCGAGCGGAACTGGGACTGAGGAAAGCTAAATTAGACTTAGAAAATCAAGTTGAGAAACGGACTATCCAACTGCAAATCACCAACGAGCAATTGCAGCAGCAAATTTTTGACTCTCAAACAACAAAGCAGGCGCTTCAAAAAAACTACAACCTGTTGATGGCAGTCATCAACAGTACGCCCGCAGCCCTATTTGTCAAAGATATTCAGGGTCGTTACTTAATGCTTAATGCTGCGGGAGCCAGTATAATTGGCAAGTCTGTAGACGACATTATCGGCAGAGATGACAGCGAGTTATTTCCGCCGGAAATCGCGGGCAATATTAGGAAAACTGATCGCCCAATTATGGCAGCGGGAACAACGGAAGCCATCGAAGAAGAGCTGCCAGTTAAAGGAAATTTGCGGACATTTCTTTCTACAAAAAGTGCTTACCGGGACGGGTTAGGCAAGATTAGCGGTATAGTTACCATCGCGCGGGATATTACTGAAAGCAAAAAAGCCGAAATCGCCAACAGAAGTCTGGCAGCAATTCTGGAAGCAACCCCCGATTTTGTAGGTACTTACAACCTCGAAGGACGCGCCATTTACATTAACAAAGCCGGCAGAAAAATGGTGGGTATAGGCGAAAACGAAGATATATCCAAGCGACAAGTTCTAGAATTCACGGCAGCGTCAGACTACAGCACTTTGAAACAAGCGATCGCCACCGCTGTTTCCGAAGGCTTTTGGAGCGGAGAAACAGCCTTCGTGTCAGCATCGGGACTCGAAATTCCCGTCAGCCAAGTCATCATCTCCCACTCCTCACCGGACGACCAACTCACATACATTTCGACGATCGCCCGCGACATCAGTGATCGCAAACACGCTGAAAAAGCCCTGCAACTGTCTCAAGCTCGTTTCGCCGGCATTGTAGAAATTGCCGACGACGCGATTATTTCCGTGGATGCTGAGCAAAAAATTATCTTGTTCAACCAAGGTGCAGAAAAGATTTTCGGGTGGACGGCTGCTGAGGCGATCGGGCAATCCCTTAGTCTGCTGTTGCCCGAAGCTTTTGCCACCCTTCACAGTCTCCTCGTCAGCAATTTCGGCGACGTTAAACAAGCCCGAAACATGGGCAACCGCAAAGAAATTTTCGCCCGCCGCCGAGACGGTACGGAATTTCCCGCCGAAGCTTCTATTTCCCAACTCGAAGTTGCAGGCGAAATCATATTCACAGCTATTTTGCGCGACGTGACAGCCAGCCGAGAAGCCGAAGAATCTGTGCGTCTGAGCGAGGAAAGATATCGATCGCTGGCAATGGCTACCGCACAGATGGTTTGGACGACCAACCCTAGTGGAATCTTCGACAAGCCTCAGCCTGATTGGATAGCTTATACGGGCATGAGTTGGAAAGAGAAGGACAACTGGATAGAAGCAGTGCACCCAGAAGACCGCGAGCGCACAATTCAAGCTTGGATGGGGGCCATAGAAACAAAAAGTCTCTACGAAGTCGAGCATCGGTTGCGGGCAGCAGACGGCAGCTACAGACACTTCTGGGTCCGGGGCGTCCCTCTTTTGGCAGCAGACGGCAGCATTCGCGAGTGGGTGGGAACTCACACCGACATTAGCGATCGAGTCCAAGTTTTGGAAGCACTCAAGCAGTCCGAGGGACAGTATCGATCGCAAGCAGCCGAGCTCGAAAAAGCTGTCCACGAGTTGCACCAAGCTCAAACTCAACTAATCCAAACCGAAAAAATCTCTTCTCTTGGGCAGCTAGTCGCCGGCGTCGCCCACGAAATTAACAATCCGATTAACTTCATCTACGGCAACATTACCCACGCCAAGGAATACGCCACGGACTTGCTTGGTTTGCTCCACCTTTACCAGGAAAAATACCCAAATCCCGTCCCAGAAATTGTAGAAGCAGCCGAAGATATTGAAGTTGATTACTTAATGGAAGACTTTACGAAGATTTTGGAATCAATGAAAGTAGGAGCCGATCGCATCCGCGACTTAGTTGTATCCTTACGCAACTTTTCCCGACTCGACGAATCGCAGATGAAGCGAGTAGATATTCACGAAGGAATCGAAAGCACTTTGCTAATTTTGCAGCACCGGATCAAAGCTAATGTACTTCGTCCAGCGATTGAGATTATCAAAGAATACGGGGATTTTCCACCAGTCGAGTGCTATGTAGGTCAGCTAAATCAAGTATTTATGAATCTTTTAGGAAATGCGATCGACGCCCTCGAAGAGTACAACAGCACTCATTCTTCAAAAGAAATATATGCTCACCACAACAGAATTCGGATTAGCACGATTGCCAATTCAGACACAGTAACAATTCGCATTGCCGACAACGGGATGGGAATCCATCAAGAAGTCATTGGCAAGTTGTTCGACCCATTTTTTACGACTAAACCCGTCGGCAAAGGCACAGGCTTGGGACTGTCAATCAGCTATCAGATTATAGTTGAAAAACACCGAGGCAAATTGCAGTGTATTTCCACACCCGGGGAAGGTGCAGAGTTTGTCATCGAGATTCCCATTTGCCAGGAAGTATCAGCGCTGGCTGCCGAAAACACAAAGGAAATGGTCATGAGTCATTAGACAGTTGACAGTTGACAGTTGACAGTTGACAGTTAACAGTTGGCAGTGGGCAGTTGATAGTGGGCAGTTGATCGTTGATGCTTGTCATTAATCATAAATTTCTCCTCATCTCCCCGTCTCCCCATCTCCCGTCTCCCTCGCTCGATCGCCCTAAATCGAAATAATTCTTTACAATAAAAAAGTAACAATCCAATTAACTTTGACAAAATCCCTTGAAAATGCCTGTAAACCTACTTTCTCCAACCACAGCCTCGACGCAAACACCGACACTCGACTTTGACATAGCCATCGTCGGAGGCGGCATAGTGGGGGCCACCTTAGCCAGCGCCTTAAAAGATTCTGGATTAAAAATCGCAATAATTGAAACCCAACTCCCCGCCGCCGCCGCCGCCAAAAAACAAGCCTATGCAATCACCCTGCTATCAGGAATGATCTTAGAAGGTATCGGCGTGTGGCAGCAAATCTTGCCGCAAATCACCACCTTCGAGCAAATTAGCCTCTGCGACGGCGACTATCCCGGCGTCGTCGAATTCCACCGCCCGGATTTGGGAAATACTGGCAAATTGCCCGTACCAAAAGCAGCTTTAGGTTACGTTGGCGAGCACGGAGTCATGCTGTCAGCTTTGCAAGAATCTTTGGCAAAAAACCCGAACTTCAGTTGGGTTTGTCCGGCGGAAGTAGTCGAGGTAAAATATTTAACCGATTGCGCCGAAATAGAAGTCAAACAAAACGGCGAAACTCGGACTATTCGCACCAAATTATTAGTCGCCGCCGACGGTTCGCGATCGCGCATCCGCACCGAAGCCAACATCAGCACTCGCGGCTGGAAATACTGGCAATCCTGCGTTGCTATCACTATTAAAGCAGAAAAACCGCACAATGATATCGCTTTTGAGCGCTTTTGGCCGAGCGGCCCGATGGGAGTCTTACCATTACCTGGGAACCGCTGTCAAGTAGTTTGGACAGCACCCCACGCGGAAGCGAAAGCTTTGCAACAAATGGATGAAAAAGAGTTTTTGACTTTGTTGGAACAGCGCACGGGCGGGCTTTTGGGGCGTTTGGAATTGGAGAGCGATCGCTTTTTGTTTCCCGTGCAGTTAATGCAGAGCGATCGCTACGTTTTGCCCAGATTAGCACTAATTGGCGACGCGGCCCACTGCTGCCATCCCGTGGGCGGCCAGGGATTGAATATGGGCATTCGAGACGCAGGGGCGATCGCCCAAATCTTGCAGCAAGCGCACCAAAAAGGCGAAGACATCGGCGATTTGCGAGTATTGAAACGGTATCACAACTGGCGCAAAAAAGAGAATTTAATCGTGTTAGGATTTACCGATTTTCTAGACAGATTATTTTCCAATACTTGGCTGCCAATTGTAGCATTTCGCCGCTTTGGATTGTGGTGTTTGCGGACAATTCCCCCAGTTAGGTTTTTAGCTTTGCGCTTGATGACAGGCTTGATGGGGCGGCCGCCAGAATTAGCGCAAAATTAGGTTTGTACACCCACCCACCATCAAAGAAACCGGGTTTTTTTCCAAATCTTTGCACTGTCACCAAGTCTGTCGCAAAAACCCGGTTTCTGGCCACCCGTGGTTCCAAGACTAAACTAAATTCATGGATGAATGGTATATAATTAAGATAGAACAGAGCTATGAGTGGAATTGACCGTGAAATTACTCTAGAAACTCGAACCACTCTCATTGATAAACATCTCCCCGGAACCCAAAAAGCCCAAAGTGAATTTGAAAGCGAAGGAATCGTCCATCTCTTTAATGATAGAGAAACAATGGAAAGAGTGGCCGCAGAAATTAAGCTAAGAGGGGAACGCACAGGAGAGGACGATGTAGAGGACAATTATGAACGCTATGGATTGTACTTTTCAGAACCAATTGGTTATATACTGAAAGCAGACGGTACTCAGATACCACTAAATTACGGTGAAATAAAGATTAAAAAAACTACAGGTAAATACCATGTCATACCTCGCACAAGACCCCGCACAAGCTACTAAAATTAGTCAAGAATCAGAGCAAGAGACTGAGTGGGAGTTTGCGGAAATCTGGGCCGATACTCTGATATCTCCGCCTTATATCCTGATGTTAGTCAAGGAAATTTCCGGGAAATTTTGCATTCACAACCCGGCCCAAAATTATAAAGTTATTTTTACCACTGACAATTACGAATCTGCTAAAATGTGGCTACTAGAGGATGAATATGAGCGTTTGAATAGTCGGATTTTACGAGAAGTATAAAATAAAGTGGTGTCGCCACATCCGCCAGGGGTTTTAACCCCTGGCTAATAGCGAAAGTCGGTTGAAACCGACTGAAAATCCGAGATAAAAATGAAAAACTCTTTAGTCCTCTTCAGGGGACTTTTGCTATGAGACAGGGGTTTCAACCCCTGGCGGACTATCGGGCTAACCGAGGTTTTTCGCCACTTGCACCATCAAAGAAACCGGGTTTTTTCCTCAATCTTGGCAATGTTACGAAGTTGGTCGCAAAAACGCGGTACAATGATCGACTCAGCTCGAAACCAGCCCTGACGGTAATAGAAAAACCATGCAGCCCGAACAAGAACAAGAAATTCTCAACCTGCGCGATCGCCAATTAACGCCCAAACAAATTGCCCGAAAGTTAGGATTGAAAGCATCCGAAGTCAGTACCTTTCTTCAATCTCATGCAGAACAAACAGCCCTCGCTAGCGCCGAAAAAGGAGAGTTATTGCCCGTTGCTCAATGTCTCGTGGATGTAAATTTTGCGAAGGTATTGTTGGGGAATGAAACCTCTGAAACGAGCGGTTTGGGTTTAGTGGTTGTTACCCGTTCCAAGGGATACAATCGTTTTGTTACAGCCTCTTATTTGATCGACTACTGGTGTTTGGGAGTTAAGGATGTCATCCCGCCACGTAACTGCAACGATAGCCAATATAAAAATTTCGTTCAGCTTTCTTACTCGCAGTTTATGCAAGAGTACGAGGAGATTAGTTTAGAGCAAGCACAAGCCCTGGTTTGGGGTGCGATCGCTTATGCCAAAACATTAGGCTTTGAACCGCATCGCGATTTCGAGCAGTCGAAGGCTCATTTAGGAGAATCAACCAGCGAAATTGGCTTGAAATTCGGTCGCAATGGAAAACATTGTTATATTGAAGGGCCTCACGATAATACAAGGAAAATTATCAATACGCTTAAAAACTCTGTGGGAGAGGGTAATTTCGATTACTTGTTCGGGATGGGGTAGAAATTGATACGGGGGAGCGTCAACCGCCAAACCACCAATCATGGTAAAATAAACATCGGTGTTACTGACAACTCCCCACAATGGAAGAAACCCGCGCCCAAGTTTATCTGCAATTGATTGAGACACTCCTGAATTGCCCCAACGGTGAGGAACTGCAGATTTTAGAGGCTAACTTAGAATTGGTAGATTCGGGGTTTCTGCAAGTTTGCGAGGTAGTAGCAGAAAACCGGGCAGAGGAAGGTCAGAAAAATCACGCGCTGCGACCTGTTAGATTGAAATTGCCAATTTTAGATAGCGACGCACCTCATTTACCTAAAAAAGGCTATAATAGCAATCAATCGTTCCAGCGATTAAGAACGTCCCGAATATCTTGGCGGTTGCTATACATAAACAGTGCTGTATGTTGAAACTTACATAGCCAAAGCTTGTAACGACATATAGCCCGCTAAAAAAATCAACAACCCGGTAAATAGAAATCGGACTAATTTATCTGACAATTTTGGCAACAGCCTAGCACCAAAATTTGCGCCAAATAACGATCCCAAACCCAGCATTAATCCTGGTAATATCAATACATTACTAGAATCTGCGATTACATAACGACTGACGGCCCATAATGAAATTAATACAATAGCTCCGTAGCTGGTTTGTACAGCTTCTTTAATGGGCATTTTAAGAAACAGAACTTGCAGGGGAACCATCACAATCCCTCCACCTACTCCAAACAAACCAGATAAAACTCCAGCTATCAATCCAATGCCTTGAGTTTTTAAAAGTGGCCCTGTTGAATTTACCTGCGAGTCAGACAAATGAATTTGTGCGGCTTTTTTCTCTTTGTTTTGAAGTTGCTTTTTCAAGTTTATCAGCCAGATTGCAGTTATCTGGAGACCAGCAAAACTCAATAATAGCCATTTACTAGGTAAAGCATTAGCAATAGCAACTCCTATTTCCGTTGTTAGCATTGCTGGGAAGGTTAATAAGGAAACCGTTTCAATTTTAAGTGAGTTCATTTTCCAATTCTGGATTGTTCCAGAAAGTGCACCAAGGCTAATTGCAACTAAGCTCGTTGCAACAGACTGAATAGGTGAGGCGCCCACTGCGGCAAGGGCTGGAACATAAAGTAAGCCGCCTCCAATACCAAGGAGAGCAGAAATAATTCCAACAATTATGCCAATCGGAAACAAATGTAACACACCTAAAATACTACTAACACTTACTTGTGTCATGGTAAAAATTATGAAGAAAGAGGGTAGTGGGCATCTCAATTCACGCTTCATTACAGGAGTTTTGAAACGACGGCTGGAAACCAGATTCTGTCGAGGCAAATTCTGGAAACTTAGCTTAAAATGAGCGAACCGTCAGAATGAGTGCTGTGGCTGCTTTTGCATCCCAAGAATTTGGCGAGCTTGCTCAGGTGTTGCGATGGGATGCCCTAATTTTTCGCAAATACCTCTTAAATTCGCCACTAATTCTGCATTCGATCTCGCTTTTTGTCCTTTTCGGACATAGGTTTCGTCCTCAAATCCTGTGCGAATATGCCCCCCAAGTAGAATAGCTTGTTCTGCTATAAAATAGTTATATCGACTGCCAGTACCCAACGCTGTCCAGTGACATTTTTCTGGCAATTGCTTAACCATGTACTCCAGATTTTGAGATGTCGCTCCAATCCCTGAATAACTTCCTAGAATTAGGAGGAAATGAAGCGGCTCTCTTAAGATACCTTTTTCCAGCAATTCTAAGGCTACTCGGATATCTCCCAGATCGTAAATATCGCATCTAGGGATCAGCCCTAAACTGTAAATACGTTCAATCTGCTCTCTTACATCATGTGGCGGGTTTAGGAGGATTGTTTTTTCATCAATATTCCGTGTTGACAGGTTAAGCGCACACATCTCAGGCTGGAGTTGAGGCTTATTCCCCCACATTGCAGAAGATATTTTCACCAAATTACCCCGTTCAAATTTTTCTGCTCCTTGTGCTAACCTGTCTGTTCCACGTGGGCTGATTTCGATGAGCGGAGTAGGAACAATTTGTTTGAGCTTAGAAATAGCTTCATAATATCGCTCTGGAGCGAGAGATTCTTCGCCATTATCGCCACGAACATGCAGGTGTATAATCGCCGCTCCCTGTTCAAGTGCTTCTTGAGCGGATTTTGCTTGTTCTTCTGGCGTTAACGGGACAGGAGCTATTGCCCTAGTAGTGCGATGGCCAGTGATTGCACACGTGATAATTACCGGGTGCTTAGACATATTATTTATTTAAATAACGGTACCGTATCTGAGCTCTGCAACGATACTGCTAACTATACCATTAGGTTAGTGACACGGGTAATAAAAAATGCTAAGTTCGATCGCCCTTCCACAACGGATAATTATTTTACAAAAGAAAGAAATTATATCACACTTCTTGGTAAGAAGCCTCGATCGAAAAAATCACTTAATATAAAACAACTGCCGACACTCGGTACTGGCTGTTCATTCTTTGACAACATCCATCAACTCTTCAATCAAAACATCGAGCGTGCGAGCTATCTTTTGAATGGATGTGATATCAACCGTTGCTAGTCCTTCCGATCGAGCATAGTGCCTGACTGTGCTGTACGGAACCTCCGATCGATCGGCAACATCCTTTAGCGTCCATCCTTTTTCGTCAGCCAACTCTCGGATTCGGAACCTAACTAACCCCATTCTACTTGACAAACGATAAGTATCTATGTTTTTAATTCAAACACAATTGTCGATCGACAGTTAAACAGTATTTTGTAGGGTGCGGATCTGTCAGAAGTTCGATCGTACTTAAAGATATCTGATGAATCCGCACCCGATGGTACTCACCCACAAATCAAAGAAACCGGGTTTTTCACCAAATCTTCGCCTGTAACCAAATATTCTCGCAAAAACCCGGTTTCTGACTACCCACCCATCAAAAATAAAACAACTGCCGACAGCCAAAACTGTCAACAGTTGTTTTATATATTCAATGCGGATGGCGAGACTCGAACTCGCAAGGACATATTGCCACACGCACCTCAAGCGTGCGCGTATACCAATTCCGCCACATCCGCTCTTTCTGGCAATCTCCGGGATTTTTGCGTTACGAGTTAAAGATTCACAGGTTGAGGTTCCTGACATTTAACTTGTAACTTGCCCTTTGACACCGCCGATTTACAATCATAGCACCACTACCAGCAAAATGTAAAATAAATTTTTGTGAACAATTTCTGCAAAACGATTATCCAGAACATACCGAAAGGCATTATTGTACAGAATATTGAGTGAATTAAGCAGCGAAGATGGGGTTCTCGAAAATTTTAATCGCTAATCGGGGAGAAATAGCTCTCCGCATATTGCGGACCTGCGAGGAAATGGGGATTGCCACGGTCGCCGTACACTCCACCGTAGATAAACACGCCCTGCACGTCCAGTTGGCAGACGAAGCCGTTTGCATCGGCCCCCCCACCAGCAGCAAAAGCTATTTAAACATCCCCAACATCATCGCGGCAGCCCTGACACGCAACGCCGCAGCCATTCACCCCGGTTACGGCTTCCTCGCCGAAAACGCCCGATTTGCCGAAATCTGCGCTGACCATCAAATTACCTTCATCGGCCCTTCTCCGGCAGCCATGCGGGCGATGGGCGACAAATCCACCGCCAAAGAAACTATGCAGCGGGTGAAAGTCCCCACAGTTCCCGGTAGCGACGGATTGCTGGCAGACGATCGCGAAGCTTTGTCGATCGCCCGCGACATCGGCTATCCTGTGATGATCAAAGCCACAGCCGGTGGTGGAGGCCGCGGGATGAGGCTAGTGAGAGAAGCATCCGAACTCCCCAAACTATTCTCAGCAGCCCAAGGCGAAGCCGACGCAGCCTTCGGCAACCCCGGACTTTACCTCGAAAAATTCATCGAAAAACCCCGGCACATCGAAATCCAAATCCTCGCCGACAACTACGGTAACGTCATCCACCTCGGCGAGAGAGATTGTTCGATTCAGCGCCGACACCAAAAACTCCTCGAAGAAGCCCCCAGCCCCGCCCTCACGCAGAAACTGCGAGATCAAATGGGTCACGCCGCCGTCGCCGCCGCCAAATCCATCAACTACACCGGTGCGGGTACTGTCGAATTTTTGCTTGACAAATCAGGCAAGTTCTACTTCATGGAAATGAACACTCGCATCCAAGTAGAACATCCCGTCACCGAGATGATTACAGGCCTCGACTTGATAGCCGAACAAATTCGCATCGCCCAAGGAGAAAAACTGCAAATCAAGCAAAACCAAGTAGTTCTCAATGGCCACGCCATCGAGTGCCGCATCAATGCCGAAGACCCCGATCGCAATTTCCGACCCCATCCCGGCATAATCAGCGGTTATTTGCCTCCCGGTGGCCCCGGCGTGCGGATGGACTCTCACGTTTACACCGATTACGAAATACCCGCTTACTACGATTCTTTAATCGGTAAAGTAATTGTATGGGGGCGCGATCGACCGACAGCCATCCGCAGGATGAAACGGGCATTGCGGGAATGCGCCATCACGGGCGTTCCTACCACCCTCAGCTTCCACCAAAAAATCCTCGATTCCCCCGAGTTTCTCAGCGGCGAAGTTTACACGAATTTCGTCGAACAGTTCTTGAACCAAAACGGTCATTAGTCAGTTGGCAGTTGGCAGTTGGCAGTCAACCGCCAACAGTCAACAGTCAACAGTCAACAGTCAACAGTCAACCGCCAACTTCTACATCATCATCGTCAGTAGCCCTTGCTGACCGAGAATCATTTCTCGCAGCAAGCTACAGATACCCACCCAAATAATCGGCGTAATGTCCACCCCGCCGATCGGGGGTACAATCTTTCTAGTTACGGCTAAAAAAGGTTCCGTGGGCCAAGCAATCAGACTCAAGGGCAATTTGCTGAGGTTGACCTGGGGATACCAAGTCAGAACGATGCGGAAAATGAACAGCAAAGTCATCAGCACTAGGACAGAGCCTAGAATCCAACTTGTAACGGTAATACCAGTCATAGGGTTATTCTGTAAATTTTAAGTTTTGTTAAGTCTGCTATTCATAATTTTAACTGTTTCCCAGGTGCGATCGAAACCAGACTTTTTCCGATATTCTGGGTTCAACATACGAAAGTAGCCAACAGACAACTTACAACTGACAACTGCCCACTGACAACTGACTCCTGATAAAATTAATAAAAATCAAATTGTTGTAACAAAGGCTTTGAATCTATGACTCCTTCTCTCGCGAACTTTTTGTACAGCCTGCTGGTGGGCGTGACAGTGGTAGTGATTCCAGCAACGATCGCCCTGATCTTCATCAGCCAAAAAGACAAAATCAAGCGCACCTAAAAAGTCCGCAGGTCTTTAAGTCCGGCGTGAAACTCAATTTTCGCCTGCACGTCGGGCATTTCCCCGATCCGAGAAACCTCGGCTGCCAGCAACTGTCAAGGCAAAACCTTCAGTTGACTGCCAAGCTGAGGTTTTTTCCCGTTAAACTCATTATTATACTCACTTCCCAAGCTGAAACCCTGACCGGACGCTGCCCCAGAAAGCACAGTCGGGCTGACAGACTTAATGATAGATGTAAAATCTAACTCGCTAACATAGGAAAGACATAGGAGATAGGCTAATGGTCAATTTAGGATTGAACTGGAGCAGCCTGTTAGGGATTATCCTAGCAGTAGCAGGGGCAGGACTGTATTTTCTGCGATCGTGGCGTCCCAAACTAGCCCGAGACCACGATATTTTTTTTGCAGCAGTCGGCCTGCTGTGCGGCGGTATTCTGTTATTTCAAGGATGGCGGCTTGACCCAATTCTGGCATTCGGTCAATTTCTGCTGACGGGTTCCGCCATATTTTTTGCAGCAGAAAGCATTAAGCTGCGAGGAGCGACCACAGCCCAAGCCAAAAGTCGCGCCCAATACGTAGATGAAGACCGACCTGTCAGCAACGCTTACGGTTACGACGGCTACGATGCCGACATGGAACAGCTAGAACCAGAGGAAGACTATCCGCAGCGTCCCCGGATTAGAGGCAGCCAAGACTACCGTTCCTCTCGGGAAGCCTACGACGACGAACCCCGCCGCCGCCCCTCGAATCGCAACGGCAGCGTTAACACCTCCAGGCCCGACTCGCCCGATCGATCCTCGCGCAAACGTCCCTCTCGCCCAGAAGCCCCGCCTGCCCAAGAGTCTGACAACTGGGACGTGTCAGACACCCCCGAAGAAAGACCGACCCGCAGCCGCAGCAGTCGCCCCCCAGCTTCGGAAAACCGCAGTTCCGATACGCCGCCGAGAACCAAAAAACCCCGTCCTACGGAATCATCCAGGTCTCGCCCCAGCAACCGCGACGTGGAAGCACCCCCGTCAGATTACGTGGAGTATCGACCTGTAGAATACCCGGAAGACCAACCGGATAATTCCCCCAGTTTCGACAAATAGGCAAACACTAAGTAGATGGGTGAAACTAAACATTTCTCGTGCCCGCAGGCAAAAAAATAAATTGCGTTTATTGATGCCCATCTACTTATTCTCAGATATGAAAGTGATTAAAAAGACTGTAAAGTGCGAGGGTGAAATCCCAGACAAACAGAGAGATACACAACTAATATCAAATCCGTTAGCATCGGAATAGTAAATTTGAGTCAACAGTCAACAGTCAACATCATTCCGGTGTAACCGGAAATGATATAAAAGCTAATTTTTTTTCAAAACATTTTTTAACATACCGAATCTGTGGAACTAATCGACAGCATCATAATCTAAATATAAAATCCCAAATCTTAAATCAGCAAGATGCCATTACTCGAAATAGGAGATCCGGCTCCCTGGTTTTCCGTTCCTTCTACAAATAACCCCTTATTTCATTTCCCGACTGTTGGCGGCCGGCGAGTCGTGCTGTTTTTCTTTGCCAGCGCAGCTTTTGAACAAATCCAAGTTATCCTCAAAAGGTTTCAAGAGCTTTCAGAAGAATTCCAAAGCTTGCAAGTACCCAGGTTTGGAGTGAGCGTTGACCCAGCAGACAAAGAACAAAACAGACCAACAACAATTGCTCCGTCATTCATATTTTTCTGGGACTTAGACAAAAAAGTCAGTCAGCAGTACGGTGTTTTCCGAGAGGTCGAAGAAAATGGAGTTGCCGGAGTTCACTATTCACCCCAAACTTTTGTACTCAACGAAAACCTTCAGGTAATTAATATTTTGCCGATGGGCGAACCGCACCAACACGCCCAGCAAGTATTAGATTTTCTCAAAAGTTTGCCCCCAATTGAGGAAGCCCGATCAGCCACTCGCCACGCCCCGGTGTTGGTAATTCCTAATGTTTTGGACAAAGCCTCTTGCCGCAGTTTAATCGATATGTACAAAACTCACGGTGGCAGTCCTTCCGGCTTTATGAGGCAAGTGGAGGGGAAAACTCTTGGCATTCACGACGAGAATTTCAAGAAGCGCCGAGATTTCTTTATTGAAGACCCGAAGTTACAGCAGCGATTGAATTCGATTATTTTGCGCCGGGTGCGGCCGGAAGTAGAAAAAGCTTTTCAGTTTACAATTACCAGGTTTGAACGGTACTTGATAGGTTGTTACGATGCTGACAGCGGCGGTTATTTTCGCCCACACCGCGACAACACTAGCAAAGCTACCCTGCACCGCAGGTTTGCGATGACGCTAAACTTGAATGTGGGAGAGTACACGGGGGGATTTTTACGGTTTCCAGAGTACGCGCCGCACGGTTATAAAGGCGATTGTGGCACGGCGATTATTTTTTCGTGTTCTTTGCTGCATGAAGCGACGCCAGTGATTAGCGGCCAGCGCTTTGCTTTGCTGTCTTTTTTCTACGGCAATGAGGATGCTGCGGTACGACAAGCTAATTTTAAGTATTTAGCTGCTGATTCAGATTCCCGAGTTGGAGAACCGGCGTGAGGAATGTCACTACCGTGGTGCAAGTCTTAAAATAATTAGAAAAGGTAGTTAGCGGTTAGCCACCAAACCTAATTCCTAGCTACCGATCGCTAAATAATAATCGATCGCCATGAATTTCAAACTTCTAAGTTTAGCAGTATCGGGAATTTTAACGGTTGGGGTTGCAACCAGCGCTACTGCGGTTGTTACGACATCCCCTGTGCGGCAATCAACAGATTTAACGGAATTTAACTCGGTGCATTCCCAGGGTGCGATCGCCCAAACTGTCGAAGAACAAACCAATATTCGAGTCTACGAAAAGGCTAGTCCGGCCGTTGTTACAGTCGATACAGATAAATCTAACGGCAGTGGCACAATTATCAGCCCCGACGGCATGGTGTTAACCAACGCCCACGTTGTTTCGGCAGGCGGTACCGTCAATATCATTTTGTCAGACGGCAGAAAACTTGTCGCCGATGTGGTCGGATTCGGGGAAGAAGGTCTAGACTTAGCCGTGGTTAAGATTCGCAATCAAAACAATTTGCCCACAATTCCTTTAGCCCGTCCCGGTTCGATAAAAGTCGGGCAACAAGCATTTGCGATCGGCAATCCATTCGGTCAATTTCAAGGTACTTTTACAGTCGGAATCGTCAGCCGCATCGACCAGCAGCGGGGCTTAATTCAAACCGACGCCGCCATCAATCCCGGCAATTCAGGAGGCCCGCTGCTAAATAGTTCAGGAGAATTAATCGGCGTCAATACTTCTATTTTTACTCGCGGTCGGGGTGGAGGTAATATCGGTATCGGTTTTGCAATTTCCGCAGACAAATTACCCGCTTTCCTGACAGCAGTGCGAGAAGGGCGGGCTCCCCGCGTGGCTCAAGCCCGATCGCCCTTTGGTGGCAACAAATCACCTCAAAAAGTTGCGTTAAACGGGCCCGCCGTTAGCGGTCTCCTCACCGAGAAGTCTAGCGTTCTGCCCACCGACAACAGCTTTTTTGACCTCTACTCGTTTGAGGGAAAAGCGGGCCAGCAAATCACAATAGAAATGAAAAGTCAAGAAATTGACCCTTATTTAATTTTGCTCGGGCCCAACCAGCGCGAAATCGCCCAAGACGATGACGGGGCAGGCAGTAAAGACGCCAGAATTACAGTCAGGCTGCCAGCAGACGGGACTTACACGTTAGTTGCAAATTCCTACCAAGCTAAGCAGTCAGGGGCTTATACGTTAGAACTGAAAGCGAGTGCTCCTACCGCGCCTTCTCGGGCGATTTTGCAAGAAGAAGGCGCTTTAGTCGCAGGCGGCCCAGTATTGCCGTCTGACAACAGTCTGTATCGAGAGTATACTTTTGAAGGTCGATCGGGTCAGTCTGTAGCCATTTCCCTCGAAAGTACAGATTTCGATCCCTATGTGGCCATCTTTGACCCTAACGGCCGATTAGTGGCAGAAAATGACGATGAGAGCGATTCGACTAAAAATGCGTTTCTGACCGTTACTTTGCCCGCTACGGGTCGCTATCGCGTAATTGTCAATGCTTACGATGCTGCGGGCCGGGGTCGTTATACTCTAACAGTCCGTTGAAAATTGGGCATTGGGCATTGGGCATTGGGCATTGAGCACTTGTGCTGAGCGAAGTCGAAGTATGGGGCATTGGGCATGGGTAGCACCTAACAAATAACTCATGACTACTGACTACTGACTACTGACTACTGACTACTGACTTCTTCCTTCCTTCTTCGTTGCAAACCGAGGTAATTCATGCGTCAAGTTAGATTGTGGGCGATCGCGCCAATTGCTCTGGTAGCTACTTTTTCTGGCAAGCCGACTGTCTCGCCGCCAGTTTCAAATTTAGGTGGAGTTGCTAACAGTAGTTCCACCCTCATTTCAGCAGAATTTCCTCAAAATTTAACTGATGGGAAGCCTGCTGAAAAGGGTGTTTTAGCTCAAGCAAGTCCCAACCCGTCGCCATCACCACAAAGTTCGCCAACTCAGAGCCCTACTGTAGAACCTCGGCCGAGTCCTGATGCGGGTTCATCTAAAATCATTTTAGAGCAAAACGGAGAACTCAGCCCTGCTAAGTCTTCTGTACTGCCCTCAGACAGCAGTTTGTACGACGAGTATACCTTTGAAGGCACTCAGGGTCAGAAAGTGATTATTACCGTAGAAAGTACCGAGTTTGATACTTATCTCGCTATTTTCAACTCCCAGGGCGAGCTACTTGGAGAAAATGATGATGCAACGCAGCAAAATTCCAATTCAGAGATTTCTGTTACCTTGTCTGCGAATGGTCGCTATCGCGTCATTGTCAATGCTTACGAGCCGCCTCCAAAAGGTAGAGGCAAGTACAGTTTGACCGTCCGTGAAACAACTGGAAATTAGTTTGAACGAAACTTGGGAGTCAGGGCACGGCATTGCCGTGTCCCTATAATTCAAGGACGATCGCACTACAAGCAACTACTATTAACTTAGGTAAATTCATGTGTTATCTGCAATTATAAGTTTGACGCTCTTGTATCTCTAATTTGTCGAGCTTAGTCATATTTGCGCTCTGAGTCATATTCGTTATCTGATGTTGCTGATTTCCACACACAGATAGACTCGGGCTTGAGAGGGCAAATTCTGGGAGCGATCGGATTTAGGCTCAGATCGAGAACGGTCAATTTAGTCAAAGATGTTAACGGTTTGATGTCACGGATCTGATTGTTGTAGAGTTTTAGCTCCTTCAGGTTAGTCAAAGATGTTAACGGTTTGATGTCACGGATCTGATTGTCGCCGAGGTGGAGCTGTGTCAGGTTGGTCAAAGATGTTAACGGTTTGATGTCGCTGATTTCATTTATGTACAGTCTGATCTCCTTCAGGTTAGTCAAAGATGTTAACGGTTTGATGTCCCTGATTTTATTTCCGCTAAGGGAGACTGAAGTCAGGTTAGTCAAGGATTCTAGCGGTTTGATGTCGCTAATTTGATTTCCTTCGAGTTCGAGAATAGTCAGGTTCGTCAAGGATTCTAGCGGTTTGATGTCCCTGATAGAATTGTTTCCCAGATAGAGAACAGTCAGGTTAGTCAAGGATTCTAGCGGTTTGATGTCCCTGATTTCACGAAACCTGATGTCTAATTTTGTGAGACTGAAAAGTTCTAAATCGGCCTCATCGCACTCAGTAGTTTCAGCTTTCTGCAACAACACCTTAACAGTATGTTTAGCTTCAGGACTCAAATCAGCCTTTTCGCACCAATCAGCAAATGTTCGTCCGCCCAAGGGCGGTTTCCTCTTTGGAATTGGTTGATGGAATTCCAGAAAAGTCAGATTAGTCAAAGATTCTAGCGGTTTGATGTCCTTTATTTTATTGTTGTTTAGTTCGAGTTCCTTCAGGTTAGTCAAAGATGCTAGCGGTTTGATATCGGTAATTTTATTCAAGCTGAGGTTGAGTTCCTTCAGGTTAGCCAAGGATTCTAGCGGTTTGATATCGCTGATTTTATTTCCGTTGAGGACGAGCTTTGTTAGTTTAGTCAAGGATTCTAGCGGTTTGATGTCGCCGATTTTATTGTCGCTCAGATCGAGTTCCATTAGCGACATCAAAGATGTTAGCGGTTTGATGTCGCTGATTTTATTGCTGCTGAGGTCTAGCTGTGTCAGTTTAGTCAAGGATTCTAGCGGTTTGATGTCGTTGATTTTATTACCGCCAATTTGCAGTTTCCCGATACTCGAAAGTTTCCGATCGGTCGAGGATTTTAATGGTTTAATGCCACCCAGAAGATTGTTGCTGAGGTTGAGCTGTGTCAGCAACATCAAAGATGCTAGCGGTTTGATGTCGTCTATAAAATTGCCGTTGAGTTCGAGCACAGTCAGTTTAGTCAAAGATTTTAACGGTTTGATGTCGCTGATTCTATTCCCGCCGAGGTGAAGCACAGTCAGGTTTGTTAAAGATTTTAGCGGTTGGATATCGCTGATTTCATTGCTAGTGAGGTCGAGTTCTTTCAGGTTAGTCAAGGATTCTAGCGGTTTGATGTCGCTAATTTTATTGTAGCCCAGATCGATATCCTTCAAGTTAGTCAAGGATGTTAGCGGTTTAATATCGCTGATTTCATTGCTGCGGAGGTTGAGTTCCGCGAGACCAAAAAGTTTTCGATCGGCCTCATCGCACTCAGTAGTGCCTGATTTCTGTAACAGCACCTCAACAGTATGTTTAGCTTCCCCACTCAAATCAGCCTTTTTGCGACACCAATCAGCAAATGTTTGTCCGCTGTTGGACGATCGCGGTTCGGAGATTAAGGTGGAATGTTCATTTCCGCATGATGCTAGGACGATCGCACTACAAGCAACTACTATCAACTTTGGTAAATTCATATGTTTGTATGCAACTATAAATGTTATAATCCTGCATCTATAAATTTACAATCTGTATTTTAAATAACTCTTAAAAATAGAAGGGAAGCTGAAATCTCAATAATTTTTCAGCTTCCTTTTTTGCTTAATTCAGATTAATTTAACGCAGACCCAGCCAGGTGAAAAAATCCTGGCGGGTGAAGAATTCTAGCAGCAAAAGTCCCACGAACCCCACCATCGCAAATCGTCCGTTGATTTGTTCGGCGTAGGCATTCCATCCAAAGGCTGGTTCTGGTTTTGGGGTATTTGGGGTTGTCGGTTTTGGGGATGGAGGAGTTTGAGCAGTCATTTAAAAGTTTTGAGTTTCGTGTTTTGAGTGATGAATTTTGGGAAGCTTTGCGATCGCACAACTTGTAATTTACCAGGAAAAGGACAGCCGATCGCTAATCTGCCGACTTTTCTAAACTTTGAACCGATTCGATCAGATTTCGCACGGTTTCGGTACCTTCAGAAGGTTCAAAAAACAGCGGGAACTTGCCGCGAGCGATCATTCTCAAACCCAACGGGCCCAGACTCAGCAAACCTTTAACGTCGCGGAAGTAGTTCCCTACTACTTCGATGCCAAACTTGCGCTCGTCTATCCAGCCGCCTTCTTTGACCAGATCGATTAAGACTTTGCGGTGGCGGATCGATCGACTGGCTTGGTCGTCTTTGCGATCGAGAATCTCTTGTTTAATCTTACCAATTTGATCCATCGGCGCAACTTCCATCGGACAAACCGAGTTGCAGTAGTAACAGCGGGTGCATCCCCAGACACCTGCGGTGCCTTCGTTGTATTTTTCGATCCGATTTTCGGTTTCGCTGTCGCGGGAGTCGGTGATCGTGCGGTAAGCTTTGGCGAGGGCGTGGGGGCCGACAAATTCCGGGTTGACTTCGCGGGCGTTGCACTCAGAATAGCACGCACCGCAGAGGATGCAGTTGCCGGTTTGGTCGAGTTTCGATCGCTCTTCTGGAGTTTGCAGAAATTCGCGTTCTGGAATTGCTCGCGAGGCGGTGCTGACATAGGGTTCAACTGCTTCTAGGTTGTCCCAAAAACTGCTCATGTCAACAACCAAATCTTTAATGACCGGCATATTTCCCATTGGGGCGACGGTGATTTCTGGGATGAAATCAGTAGGCATTTCTGCTGAGCTGGAAGCAGCTATTTTTTGCAGTCTTGCCAGTTCGCTGGCTACATTTTCTTTGCAAGCTAATGCTGAGCGACCGTTAATTCGCATAGAACAACTGCCGCAAATTGTATTGCGACAATTTTTGCGAAAAGCTAAAGTGCCGTCCTGTTCCCACTTAATACTGTTGAGGCAGTCTAGGATGGTATTGCTCTCTTCCACATCTAGGGTGTAAGTGTGAACCCGAGGAGCCTCGTTTTGATTTTGGCGCACTACATTAAAGCGGACTTTCATATTTTGAGTAAGGAATTTAGTGTCTATTTTAAGCTAAATTTTTGGCTTCTCTAGAAAGCTCTTTTTTTTTTAACAACTACCTAAAGTAAGAGATTTTTAAAATTTTATTATTGTTTGATAAACATCAATAATTCTCAAGTTATAAATCCTAAATTACCACTTTTTTAAGCGGATTTGTGAGCTATTAATTGGAGATAAAAGTAATTAATCGCTGCAATTCGCTAGTCGGAGGTGTGTGATGTCCAGCTTGTTTGTATTAACTTTCATGTTTTCCACACCGGCTTTTTGTCTGGGTCTGCTAAATCCTCAATGGGTGGGACTGGGAACTCGCAAGCGATCAACTGCCTTGTACGGCGGCTTGATGGCAGCTTCATTCGTTTTGCTTGGGGTTACAGCACCTAAGGCGCCACAACCAGTTTCATCGGGGCTGCTGGCCTCAACTGAATGGCCAGAATTTAGGGTAAGCGCACCTTTGCGCTGAAGGTAGCTGGGTATGCATTTCACTTTTTTGACACCATTACAAGAAATTTTACCAGGACTTACGCCCGGTTGGGGCGAGAAACTTAGTTTTTTAAGAAAAATACTTGGTTCTACTCATTTACTGCAATTAAAAATCCCGGTTTATAGGTGTCGGAGTGCGATCGCAAACTGTAGGGAAAAATCGTGGCTTTAGTAAGGAGAAAAACCCTAACAGGACTTATGCAAAAAAACAGGTTTTTTCCACAACTCGTCGCTTTTTGAATAAATATTGACGCAGAAACCGGGTTTTTGGTCTTTTAGTGTGCCCAGGACTGACTAAGAAACCCGGTTGCACCAGGGTTGGCTCTCCAACGTTCTAGTTTACTTCCTAAATCATAGGGATTTGTGAGTTTGCCTGCGGATAAATAAGGAAGTTAACTTCTCAGGACTTACACACAGAAATTAAATAAATCAGGTTCTTTAAACAGATATCCTTCGTGCTTCACCTCGGATTTTGGTAAAAGAAACCGGGTGTCTGCGTCCTGGATGACTTCTCTTTTTTACTGCTACTAAAAATCGCTATGTTTAATTTTTTCGTCTTCAGCTTTCTATTGTCTATCCCGGCCTTCTTTCTGGGTATTGTTAATCCGAAATGGGTGGGCGCACCAACCCGCAAGCGATCGATCGCGATGTACGGCGGGTTGATGGCGGCTTCGTTTGTGCTTGTTGGCGTCACCGCGCCCCCTCCGTCTCAGGAAGTTTCAGTGGCGCTTCCGGCCCCAAGCGATCCGCTAGTATCCTCTCAAACCGCTAAGCCGTCACTGCTTTCGGCAGTGCCGACATCCAAGCCGGAAGCTGTGAAAACGCCGACACCAAAACCGAAACCTGCCATTTCTACTGCCACACCTGCACTTGCCAAACCAGAGTCCGATCGCAAATTGCCATCTTCAGCCAAATCTGTTGAGCGAACCGCAGAGATTGCTCTTGATGCACAGCAGCCAAAGGAAGATACCAAGAAAGTTATTTATGAGTCTTCTAAAGAGAAGGTTAAAAGTGCCGATTTTCCGAGTTGCGTTAACTCGGATTGCAACTGTTCTGACTTTGCGACTCAAGCCGAAGCGCAGCGAGTGTTAGAGGCATATCCGGGCGATCCGTTTAAGCTCGATCGAGATCGAGACTCGATCGCTTGTGAAACGTTGCCTTAGATTTTATCTGCCAACAGCCTCGGTTAACGATCGAGGCTTTTTTGAGTGATTGTACGAATTGAAGAACGCAAATCGATCGGCTAAAATTGTCTAATTGTTGAGCTTGCGGTGCGGGTGCAGCTATGACTTACAGCTTGAGAATTGTCGATTTGCCAACGAGTGAACGGCCACGGGAACGGTTGATGGCCGGCGGCCCAAAAAGTTTGGCGACTGCGGAATTGATTGCGATTCTCCTGGGTACTGGTCAGGGACCCGGCAAACTTTCCGCCGTCGGGCTCGGACAGTATATTTTAAATCAGTTGAGTTTGCACCAACGTGATGCTCTGGCTGTGCTACGCACCATTAGCGTGCAGGAGTTGACGCAGATTCACGGGATTGGCCCTGCTAAGGCGACTTCGATTTTGGCTGCGGTGGAGTTGGGGAAGCGGGTATTTCAGTCGCGGCCGCCGGAAATGGCTGTGGTTGACTCTCCGCAAGCGGCGGCTGATGCCCTGAGTCAGGATTTGATGTGGCAGTCTCAGGAACGTTTTGCTGTGGTGCTGCTAGATGTGAAAAATCGGCTGCTGGGAACTCAGGTAATTACGATCGGCACAGCAACGGAAACTTTGGCTCACCCACGGGATATTTTTCGCGAGGTGATCCGCCAGGGGGCGACGCGGGCGATTATCTCGCACAATCACCCCTCCGGGATTGTGGAACCAAGCCCGGAGGATATTGCTTTGACGCGGCAGTTGCTGGCGGGAGCGCAGTTTTTGTCGATTCCGCTACTGGATCACTTGATTTTGGGGAATGGCGATTTTCGGAGCTTGCGGCAGACGACGACGCTTTGGGAGGAGTATCCCCAGGGCGATTGAACTCTTATACTTAACTAATTTCATTACTATCATTAGTTATTTGTATCTTTGGGGTCTCTGACGGCTGAATCAGCTCTGACAGCAGGCAAATTTTCCGGCTGGAGTCCCCCGCGAGAGCCTGTTTTGGCTGAATGTCGCTGCTGATACTTCGTTTCGAGCACAACTCGGTTAATCTAGTATAGGTAGGCTGAAGAGGTCGCTAATCCGATTTTTTTTGAGCATACTAAACGTATACTGAACCAGCACCTAAAGACCCACTTATTAAGAAATTATTAAATGGGATGTAAAATACACGGTGTGGTGATAGGAGGAGAACTGTGTTTCTGAGACTTGCAGAACAACACCGTAAATTCGTTCAAGATTTGGTAATGAACCTCCAAGCTTTAGCGATCGTGCTAGAGCATCGGGGTTATCTGGCATCCTGCTACACTTGCGGGGGTCAGATGAACAGTGCCTCATTTATGGTCAGTTTGACGGACAACCATCTGATTCGATTTTTAGTGTCAGATTACGGTATCACTTGGACTGAGATGCGGGACGACCGCGAACTCATGAAACTAGAAGGTGCAGAAGCGATTAATCAGTTACAAGAACTGGCAAATCTCGTAAAGTATCAAATCCAACCTTCGGAAGCTACTTTAGCGACGGCCCAGTGAGTGTAGCGATTGCACGGTTCCGAGGAAGGCGACAACGAAAGTGGCTGCTTGTCTGCTAAAACCGAATCCCCAGCGAGTTAGTTGAGAGGGTTCATTTAGGTGCACAGCGATGGCTGCTCAACAGACAAGGGTGCTATCAGGGTACCTTCAGACGGTTTAGCGCTCAGTCGATCGAAGTGAGCCTGGGCAGACGGCATACTTTATGCCAGAAGTCTCAAACTTGGAACCTCTAGTTTTTTTCAGCAGTTGATTCTCCCTTGAGAGCGATTAGCAAAATTGAGAAGTGCGACGGCTCGTCGGCTGCGATGTTAATTTCTCACTTTGGCATTCAAAAGTCAAGGAATTGAAATTAACTTTAAGCAGGCAGGTAAAATTTAACATCCAGAGTGAGGATGAGGCTGTGAAGATTGGGCAAAAGGCAGCCCACGGGGTGTGATGTGCGGGCGAATGGCGTTTATTTTTGCTCTTAGATTTAGCCTATCAGGCTAATAATTAACTTGAAGCAGCATCACTGCTGTAAAACATCTCACAGCCGGCTTGGGCCGGCTAAGTTTTGCGTATATCTAGGCTTCTAGCCAATGTTTGGCTTTTAGGTTAAACGGCTCTTGGAAGTGTACGCTCGCACTTGCTAAACTAATTTTATAATACTTTAATGATTAGTCCTAAAATATTTATCGCCCAGTTTGGAGTCTGCATCAAATGGTAAATTTAAGCGAACTACTAGAACCCATCGCCAGTCAATTTCGCAGTCTGGGAATTCCCGAACCAATTACCCATTGGGGACACCCTGTAATGATGGGAATAGTGGTTGTGGCGATGGGCAGTTTTGTCGGGTATACGGGATGGCAGGGACGTTTGGCCGCCGATAAAGATGTCGCACTCAAAAGTCGCTCGGATCACCGCAAGCTTGCACCGTGGATGTTTCTGTTTCTAGCTTTGGGCTATACAGGCGGCTTGCTGTCGCTGGTGATGCAGCACCAGCCAGTCATGGAAAGTCCGCATTTTTGGACGGGTTCGGCAGTGCTGGTTTTGCTGGCTGTTGGCAGCTTGATTTCGCTGACTGGTTTTGGAGGCAATAAGCTGGCACTGCGCGCGGTTCACGCTTATTTAGGCACGACGGCCCTTGCACTTATGGTGCTGCACGCGGCTTTCGGTTTAAAATTGGGGCTGTCTATTTAGAAGAGGAAGAGGAAGGGGAACGGGAAGGGAAAGAATGTAAGGAAAGAAATTTTGCCATAACTTACGCATCGGTAGCCAAAAACCAGGTTTTTTATCGAAATACACGGCTTTTAGCCATTTATCCCGGTTGAAAAACCCGGTTTCTTTGGTAAGGAGTGCCTAAGTTCCGCATAGTTTTCCCTGAAATATTCCCCCTCTAAATTGCTAATTAATTAATGAATCAAGCAACGGGTGTCATCTTCTGTCTTGCATACATTTTGGGATTGATTTCTACAGCGGTTCCTTGGGGTAGATACGCGATACTTGCTTTGGGAATAGCGGTGGCGATCGCCCTGCCGAAATTGTTGCGAAATTTTACTAAAACTTCTGTCAAAATTACTAAGAAAAGACGCAGCCGACAAAAAGAAAATGCTCTGGAAGAACCCTTAGATGCGAGGGAAGAGTTGAGTTTGTTGGAGATGCTGCCGAGAGCGAAATGGGTGTGGGCAGTTGCGGGTTTGCTGGCATTTCTAGCTAGTGTTTATTTTGCAGTTCGATCGCCCCAACCGGCAATAGATGACATCAGCAAACTGATTCCGGCTGGCGGGAACACTCAAGAAGTGGCAGTGACAGTTCGCGGTAGAGTTGTCAGTACGCCTCGATTGACTCGATCGGGACGATCGCAATTTTGGCTAGAAACAGATTTAGTTAGCGAAATCAACGGCGGCGAGGGAGGAGCAGTTGTCAACCGCCCAGTATCCGGCAAACTCTACGTTACACTGCCTCTGCTGCAAGCAACGGGTTTGTACGCCGACAATACGATCGCAGTTGTGGGCTCCTTGTACAAACCGCAGCCACCGTCGAATCCAGGGGCTTTTAATTTTCAAGCATATTTAGCCAGAGAAGGGGCTTTTGTAGGGCTCAAAGGCCGTCAAATCGACTGGAGGAGAGAAAATGCGATCGCCGATGTAAATCGAGTTAACAGCCAAACGGCTGCTTTCTTGGAGCCCAGCGGGATGCAGCCATCGAAAATTCAAGCGATGCGGCAGCGGATCGTGCGATCGCAACTATCGCAGTTAAATGTTCCCGAAGGGCCCTTAATCAGTGCGATCGCCCTCGGCAAACAAGCAGTAGATTTACCTTACAACATCCGCGACTATTTTGTGCAGGCTGGATTAGCCCACGCGATCGCAGCTTCCGGCACTCAAGTTTCGATGGTTTTGGCTTTAGTTCTAGCTTTAACCAGGCGTTTTTCCAAACAATTACAATTTAGCTTTGGCGTCGGTGCTTTATTTTTGCTTGTGGGGCTAACTGGCTTTGAACCATCAGTATGCCGCGCCGCTTTGATGGGATTTGGAACACTATTTGCTTTGGTGCTGAGCCGCCAAGTTAAGCCGCTGGGATTGCTGTTAATCGCTGCTACTATTTTATTGCTGGTTAACCCTTTGTGGATTTGGGATTTAGGTTTTCAACTGAGTTTTTTGGCGACTTTGGGGTTAATCGTGACCACGCCGCCACTGATGGCAAAGTTGGACTGGATGCCACCCGCGATCGCTTCGATTCTTGTGGTTCCGATCGCCGCTTCAGTTTGGGTATTGCCGCTGTTACTTTACGTTTTTAGTGTGGTATCACCTTACAGCATTTTAGTCAATATTATTGCGGCTCCTTTGCTGTGGATTTTGAGTATTGGGGGGATGGTTAGCGCTTTAGCTGGATTGATTTTTCCGCCCGCTGGCAGTGTTTTAGCACAACTGCTGGACTATCCGGCAAAGGGGTTAATTGCGATCGCCCAATATTTCTCGCAATTACCCGGTAATTCGGTAGCTGTCGGTCAAGTATCGGTATTTCAGCTAATCGCGCTTTACAGTTTAATTTGCTGGGTTTGGATTGGGGGAAGAAAGAAGAAGGAAGAAGGAAGAAGGAAGAAGGAAGAAGGAAGAAGGAAGAAGGAAGAAGGAAGAAGGAAGAAGGAAGAAGGAAGAAAGTAGAGTTGTGTCGCTGCCGAGTTTTTCATCTGCTTGGATTTTGCCGCTGGCGCTGGTGGCGGGAATAAGTATCATAGTTTTGCCAGCTTGGCACGTTCAATCCTCTTTATTTCAAGTTACTTTGCTGGCGACATCTGGCGAACCAGTGTTAGTAATTCAAGATAGGGGAAAAGTGGCGCTAATTAATAGCGGTGATGAAAATACCGTAAGGTTTACAGTGTTGCCTTTTTTGCAGCAGCAAGGAGTTAATTCTGTTAATTTTGCGATCGCCTCTCACGGTCATTTAGGTTTGAGCGGTGGTTGGGGAAAATTACTAGAACGCTTGCCAATTAAAACATTTTATGATAACAACGCTCCCAAACAAATTCACCGTGGCAACAATCAGGAATTTATGACGGCTGTGCAATCTCGCCAAGGCGTTTACTTTCCTTTAGAAACTAACAGTACAGTTGATCTGGGTTCGACGCGGTTGCAGTTCGTGAATGCGGAGATTCCGGTGGTAGAATTCCTGGTGGGAAATCGAACTTGGTTGCTCGTCGGTGAAATGACACCGGAAGTGCAAAAAAAATTGGCAGCAACGGGAACCTTGAAGCCGGCTCAAGTGCTGTGGTGGTCAGGAAAAGCCCTGACGGCTGAGTTATTAAGCGCAGTGGGGCCACAAGTGGCGATCGCCTCTGCTAACGAAATAGACCCAGAAACCGCAGCCCAACTGCGCCAAAGCAAAGCCCAGATATTCTGGACAGGCCGCGACGGAGCCCTCCAGTGGACTCCAGCAGGGGGATTTAAGACCACTCTGGAATCTGAAGAAAATCAAACTTCTTTTTTATAAAGATTTACAATCTGGCACACTGTGCGGTAAAATACTTTTAGCTCACATCTCAAATCAATTGGAGAGGTGGCAGAGCGGTTGAATGCGGTAGACTCGAAATCTACTTTAGGGGTAACTCTAACGTGGGTTCAAATCCCACCCTCTCCGTACATTCCTTACTCCACAAGGCTTTGATGCTATCCGCTTCTTTAGCCCAATGTGCAGTTTTATAGGCAGTGGTATATATGAGTGGTATATAAACCACTTCGGTATATACCACTTTTTGCTTTAACTCCACCCCATCAAGCGGGCGATCGGTCAAGACAAAAGTATTTCTAAAATTGCCTCGAAATCTATTTTAAAAGCAACTCTAACGTGGGTTCAAATCCCACCCTCTTCGTACATCTCAGCGTCAAGCGCGCACCTTATTAACCTAGGGTGCGCGCACCTGATTATATTATGAAATTTAACTCCACAATCTGAGTAGCATAATAGCTGCTTTCATTTCGGTAAGGTAGAGGCTGAAAATCTCAAGGGAATTCTTAACTCAAAACCGGGCACAAAAAAAGGGAAGAGAGTTGGTAAAGCAGGCGGTTGCAAACCGCTGTCTCAATCACGAATAAGGTGCGGGCGGAGGATGGGGGAATTAGTCTAGATTCTTTGTTTCCCTAGTCCCGAGTCGCTAGCTCCTAGCACGAAAACCCCTAGCCTGTTGCTCGTTCCCCGTGCCCAGTTTCCTGTTTCTTCTAATAACGTGTCTTGTAATTGCGAGGCAGCACTAATTGCGCTAAAGACCTACTACGAAATGCTCACGCCGGAATAGAAATCACAAACTCCGAACCCTGGTTCAAAGAAGAATTCACCACTAATGTACCTCCATGTTTTTCCACAACAATTTGATGGGCTATCGACAATCCTAATCCTGTTCCTTGACCTACAGACTTGGTGGTGAATAAGTGGTTAAAGATGTTTTCCTGGACTTCTGCCGACATCCCCACTCCATTATCCTTAATGCGTATCAAAACCTGATTGTTGGATTCGCTCAGAGCAGTTTGAACCGTAATTTGATTAGGTAGGGCTTTAATTTCACTAAAACTCCGCCCCTTATTGGACTCCTCCAGAGCGTCAATGGCATTAGCCAGCACATTCATAAATACCTGGTTTAACTGTCCGGGAAAGCATTTCACTAGGGGTAAGTTACCATACTCTCTCACAACTTCAATGGCAGGGCGGAACTCGCTGGCTTTTAAACGGTGCTTGAGAATTAGCAGAGTGCTTTCAAGTCCATCGTGAATATTGAAAGCAACTGGTCGATCGCTATCTGCTCTGGAAAACGTTCTCAGACTCGTACTGATATTGCGGATGCGCTCGACTCCTTCCTGCATTGAGCCAATCAATTTGGGCAAATCTTCTCGCAAATACTCTAAGTCCATATCCTCAATTTCTGCTTCAATTTCCACTCCCGGATTGGGAAATTTTTCTTGATACAAATCAATCAAATTGAATAAATCCCCCACGTATTCTTGAGCAGGTTGCAAGTTGCCGGCGATAAAGCCTACGGGATTGTTAATTTCGTGGGCTACACCTGCGACTAAATTTCCCAGAGCCGACATTTTCTCACCCTGTACCAATTGCAACTGCATCTGTTTGAGATCGCTGAGATAAAGCTCTAGTTTTTGGGCATATTCCTGGGATTGTTGATACAGTCGGGCGTTTTGTAAGGAAATTGCTGCTTGCGAGCACAGGATGTTGAGGATGGCGACGCGATCGCTCGTGAATGCCCCTGTTGCTAAATTATTTTCCAAATACAAAATCCCCATCATTTTCCCTCGCTCGCTGATCGGAGTGCACAGCAGGCTTTGAGGTTGGTGGTGGATTATGTAGGGGTCAGATGCAAATCTTGGTTGATTGCTAGCATCATCAAAAATCAGGGTTTCCTTTGTACGTTTGACGTAGTTGATCAGGGTCAGAGGAATTACTTCGCTCTCCTCAACCGGCATTGATTGCAGAAGGCAGTCTTGACGGTTGGTGCAGTGGACGTTTATCCTCCAGTTTCCCTCTTCATTCAAAATTAATGCTCCGGTTTGTGCTCCGGCATTCTTTACCACCACTTGCATGAGGGTAGTGAGCAATTGATCGAGTTTAATTTCGCTCGATAGAGCTTGAGAAGCTTTGATCACTGTCGGCAAATCTACTAAGCCCCAACTGCTGGTGCTACCGATAATTGTTCTATTCGTGTTAGATACGGATGATTCACTATCGGTGGAGGTGTGAATTGTTTCGCTCGGATTGTGACGAGTTCGCTCCTGTTGCAGGATCACAGCAAGCAATTGGGGATAACGCTGTTCTAGATGGTCAATCTTTGCTTTTGCTCCCCAACGAGCGTAAGCATAGTAAGCATCAATTAAATAGGGTTTGGCGATTTTTTCTTTACCCCATGCTAAATAGAATTTAGCAGCGAGTTCGTGAGCTAGAGCTTCCTCGTTGAGGTATTCGTTTTCTTTTGCGAGGGCGATCGCCTTGTCATACATCTCGATCGCTTCTATTTTTTGGTTTAAAACCCGATGCCGTTCTGCCTCTACTAGATAGAATTTATGCAGATGATTCATGGGGGCATGATGTGCCCATTTTTGCATTTTTTCTTGATTAGCCTGTACTCGGTCGAGAAGTTCCTGTTGTTCTGACTCTGGAGTGTCACAATACACCGCCAATCTCACTAGAGAATCGTAGAAATAGAAGATGGCAACAGTTATCTGCCCTGAAGCTGCGCTCAAATATTTTTCTGTTTGAGCGATACTTTTAAACGCGTCCGGGTAATTTTCAAATACATAACACAGGATAAGTTTATGTAAGTATAAGTAATGAATCCCCAGGTAGCTAGTGGTTTGATTATACAGTTGTAACATAGCCTCTTCATCGTAGGCTTCTCCCTTTAAATGGCATGGATCTGGTGATACTCCTATCAAGTTCAAAACGGCTTGCCAACAAATTTTTAGATAAGAAAGTGCTGCTTCTTGGTGAATTTTACTAAGACCATCTGCGTAGCTTGCTATCTCTCGTTCGAGTTGCGTTAGTTGCTTGCCAATAAAATACGAGTAATAACTGTATTCATAGATAGCATAGCCAGCAAATTCTAACTCTCCGGTTTCCAGCCCACAAAAATAATCTGACAGTAAAGGTTGTAAGGTATTTCTGAGATGTTCTTTCCAAATTAGAATACTAGAATGCACCATTGCGGATGTCTTAGCTTGGATTTCTTTGGCATTCAACTTTGACAATAGACGTAAAGCCAGTTGACCGAACTCATAGCCCAGCTCAATATCTCCCGATCCGCAGAGAAAAAAAGCATATAAGGTATAAGCATAGGGAGACACAGAAGCATTCCCATGTTGAACGGATAAATTAACCTGTTTGCTTAGTATTAAAGGCACCAGTGGCGGCCGCACTATGTAGGCAGCAACAAATATACTTAACAGCATCTTTATAGTTGCCAGTTGATGAGGATCTGTCATTTGAGGAAGATCAATTAAGTCCTGAGTTCGCTTGCTGCTCAAAATAAACGCTGTTTCCCCTAATGCCTGCCCAATATCAGACGGAGTTGGCTCGGAGGGAAACTCTACCCCCAACTGCTTTAAAACTGGTAATCCCATATTCAGAGCTTCCTGTAGCTTATTTTGCGCCATATAAGCTTGAATTTGGACTTCATATAGCTTCACTTTGTCAAGTAACATTGTGGCGCAGCTTTCCACGACTGATGCCCATTTTTCCATCCGGTCAAAGTCACCGCTTAGATATGCCGCTTCTGCTGCTTCGGTATGCAGCGCTAATGTTAGTTCGTATTGATTCTGCCAACTATTTACTACCAGTAATTCTCTGCCAATATTGCAATATTCGACCGCAGCAGAATAGGCGGTAGCAGCTTTGGCTTTCTTTCCAGCAACCAGATTCAATCGTGCTAACTGCTCCCGTTCTAGCTCCGGGGTAATTAGCTCAACTCCCACATTTAAGTGGTTGACAATATCAAAAATTTTTTCTTCTCGATCGGCTTCGGGCGTATTCTTTAACAGCAGTTGACCAATTTTTAAGTGAGTCGATCGCTTTTGGTCTTCAGGAATGAGGGAATAGGCAGCTTGTTGAATGCGATCGTGAAAAAATTTGTATTTAACTAATTGGTCATTGTTAACGGGTAATTGCTCGGATTCTTCTCCAATGATTTCTCTTGATAAACTGTTACCACCTTCTTGATAAAATTTATAAACATCGCTAACTGGTAAAATCAACCCTTCTTGCAATGCTTTCCACAAAGCTGTTGCTGTTTCTGTTGGTGAATCTTCATCAACAATTGCTAATGTAGCCAAATCGAACTGATTGCCAATACAAGCAGCTAACTTTAAAACTTCCTGTGTCCGGGTTGGCAACTTTCGCAACTGAATTGCCATGAATTCTACTACATCATCCGTTAGTGCCAAGGTTCGCACTCTAGCAATATCGCACTGCCAATACCGAGCTTCAAAATTAAATTCAATTATCCCATCTTCATGCAAAGATTTGAGGAATTGTGTGCTGAAAAAAGGATTGCCTTGGGTTTTCTGATAAACGAGTTCTGTCAAAGGCTGAGCCAAGGCTGTAGAACAAGCTAAGGTATCGGCAATCAGAGAATTCAAATCGAAGCGCTCAAGCGGATCTAGAATAATGGTGTTTACCGTAGCTCCGGTTGTTTGAATGTCGGCTAATGTCACCATCAAAGGGTGTGCAGGAAAAACTTCGTTATCTCGATACGCTCCAATTAAAAAGAGATAGCGCCGTGAGCGATCGCTCATCAGGAGTTGAATTAACTTCAATGAGGCTGAGTCTACCCATTGCAAGTCGTCTAAGAAAATAACGAGGGGATGTTCTTTAGTGGCAAAGATAGAGATGAAGTTCTCGAATAACCGATTGAAGCGATTTTGGGCAGCACTGGCGACGAGTTCTGGTGCCGGGGGTGGCGAGCCAATAATCCGCTCTAGTTCGGGAATTACCTCAACGATTACCTGAGCATTCTCGCCCAATGCTGCCAGGATTTGAGTCTTCCACTCCTCAACTTTAGCATCGCTTTCCGAGAGCAATTGTCCCATTAAATCGCGAAAAGCTTGTACAAAAGCTGAGAATGGCTGGCTGCGCGCAAATTGGTCGAATTTGCCTTTGATGAAGTAGCCACGCTGTCTCACAATTGGTTTGTGAACTTCGTTGACAACAGCGGTTTTACCAATGCCGGAGAAACCCGCAACGAGAATCATTTCGGTGCTGCCGGCACTCACGCGCTCGAAGGCCGATAGCAGGGAGAATACTTCGGTTTCTCTACCGTATAATTTTTCTGGGATGATGAAGCGATCGCACAAATCTCGCTCCCCTATTTTAAAGTTAGTTAGCCTCCCTGTTTCTTTCCACTGGAATAAACACGTTTCCAAATCAAACTTGAGTCCTAGGGCGCTTTGATAGCGAGCTTCAGCATTCTTTGCCATCAGTTTGCCGACAATCTCAGACAGCACCAATGGAACGCTATGGTTTACACTTGATGCTGGGAGGGGCTGTTTGGCGAGGTGGCAGTGTACCAAATCCATTGGATCGTCTGTTTGGAATGGTAACTTTCCTGTTAGTAATTCGTAGAATGTGACTCCCAGCGAGTAGAAATCTGTGCGGTAATCAATACCTCGGTTCATTCGCCCAGTTTGTTCGGGAGATATGTAAGGTAAGGTGCCTTCGAGCACGTTGGGATTTTGAATTTCTTGGGTTTCGCGCGGTAGTAGGGAAGCGATGCTGAAGTCAATCAGCTTGACTTGTTTGCTGGTGGGGTTAATCAGAATGTTGGCAGGTTTGAGGTCTTTATGGATGACGTGGTGGCGATAAAGTCCGTCGAGGGAGTTGGCGATTTGAATCGCAATAGGCAGAAACTCGCTAACGGGCAAGCCTTTTAGGGGTTCCTGGCTAGCTTCTGCTAGACTAGCGAGGTAGCTACATAAAGAAATTCCGCCAAAGTCTTCCATCACCAGAGCATAGTGGTTATGGTAAGTCTCCAGGCTGTATGCCTTGACACTGCCGGGGATCTCTAAGTTTTTAGCAATGACGTACTGGTTGCGGAAGTGAACCAGCTCGTTGAAGCGAGGAAAGTCATTTCGCAGCAGTTTGATCACTACGGGTTGCCCATTTGAACACCGAAGGCCGCGATACACTAGAGTTCGAGTGCCTGCGTATATTTGTTCGTTAATGTGATATCCTAGAAAAAGATTTTTTATGCTAACCATATCTACGTATTCCTACTGCTTCTGTAAAGTCTGAAGCTTCTGAGAGTTACTATCTACTATTTTCGCTCGCTCTACTCTGGTATTCAGTGAATTACATTTTTCTTAATATACTTTGTGGCTCAAATTATGAAAACACGAGTTTAAAAAAATAGTTGAAGTTTTCATGGAAGAGCGAGCTGTTGATACTTGAGTTAAAACTAAGTAGAAAATGAAAGAGGCTAAGGCTGATTGAAGAACAGCAGTTGATAGAAGAGGAATTTAAGAGGCTAATCAGCTACTTCAGAGTATTTTTGACACCGATGCTTGCTTGTCTGCGATCGCCTATTAAATTTCAAGTCTAGTTTAGGTTATAATTTAATGTCATTAGTACAATTATGGCGGAGCATGATTAAGTCTCCCCCAGAATAAATTGAGTTTTGGCGTCAGATTTGGGATAACTTGGGATTCCAGGAATCGCCAGCCGAATTATTTGTCCAGATGCCACAACAAGCTGCCCCACTCTAATAAGTGAATCAGGCATTAAATGCCGAAGTTCAGAAGTAGACTATGGAACTAGCCCAAGTTAATTATATTTGACCACTCACATACTTACAATTACGAATTACCCATTACCCCTGTGATTTTTTTAGTTCCAATACCTGCGCCAGTGAAACAAATTCTCCCATAAATTGCGCGAAAAAGTATTGCTGCCCAAACGCTGCGACTCCCAAACAGCAGCAGTTTGACCGTTAATTGCCGAAAAACTCGACCAAATATAAGGAAGTTGGGCGATCGCCTCAACCTTCATCCCGTGACGCACAGCCAAAGCGATCGTGTGAATCAACTCAGCAGCTTGCGGCCCGACAATACTCGCTCCCAACATCTCCCCGTTGCGACGCCCGACAATCTTACAAAAACCAGTGGTATCCCCCGACATTTGAGCTCTTTCAACATTCTTGAAATATTCCCTACAAACAATCATATCATCTCCAAAACGGCGCCTTGCTTGCGCTTCAGTCAAGCCAACCCTCGCCAATTGCGGGTCAGAAAAAATCGCCCAAGGAATCCCGCGATAATCTATTTGAAACATTGGCAAAAACAAAGCATTTTTCACAGCAACGGCAGCTTCGTAATTAGCGATGTGAGGGAACGGATAACCCCCAGCAACATCGCCGATCGCGTAAATGCGATGATTAGTTGTTTGCAGCTTTTCATTTAAAATCACGCCCCGATCGCTGAATTTAACCTTAGCCTCTTCGAGATTTAATGAGGAAAAATTGTGTCCTCTACCGGCGGCCAGAAAAATCTCCTCAGCTTCGATCGCCCTTGGCCCAGCTTGAATCCACTTTTTACCATCAATCACCCTCGCTTGAGTCACCTCAGTAGCAGTCAGAATCCGCACTCCTTCAGCTTCCATTGCAGCTTGAACCAACCCAGCAGCCTCTCGGTCTTCTTTAGCCAAAATGTGCGAACTTTTCACTACCAAAGTGACAGCAACCCCCAGCCGAGCAAAAGTCTGAGCCACTTCGACACCGCTGGGATCTGCGCCAATTACAGCCAAACTTTTAGGCAACTGGGGAAGTTTTGCTAATTCCCCAACAGTTTCCGAAGTAAAAAAGCCAGCAGACGAAAGTCCTTCAATATTGGGAATCGCCGGCAGAGTTGGACAAGCTAGCAAATAACAAAGCGATCGCAATTTTCGCCCGCCGACAACAAAAGCCAAATCCGGTTTCGCAACAAACTCGCCGTTGCCAAAAATAACATCGACCCCCCGAGCAGCCAAAAGGCCGAGAGAATCAATTTCTGACAAATTAGAAACAACACCCTCGGCCCACTTGAGAACCCCGTCAAACCCCAATTTGATCGGCATGGAGGAATTGGCGACTTCCCAGCGCACCCCCAACTGCTGGCGGCTGATCTGCTGAGCAAAACGAGCAGCCTCCCTCAAAGTTTGGCTGTATCTCAAACCAAGGTCGATCGAATCTTTCCCCCCAGTCGGCAAATCTTGGGAATTACTTAGCGGTTCCACCAAAGCAACGCGGGCCGGGAAATTAGTTGCAGTCAAAGCAGCATAACGTCCGGCCGGAGTTCCACCAATAATCACTAAATCATAGTCAAGCATAAATAAAGAAGTCAGTAGTCAGTAGTCAGTAGTCAGTAGTCAGTAGTCATTAGTTAGTAAGCTGTTCTGCTTTTAAATTGTCTGTCAAAAAACAATCAAAGTTTTGTGGGGTGGGCGTCCCGCCCGCCTTGAATATGCAATTTAAATGCGCGACAGCTTAGTCATTAGTTAGTAGTTTAGGAGGATCTGCGCGCGGGGTCAGAAACCCGGTTTCTTCCTAGATACTTCGCTGCAAAACCCAAGATTTTTAGCCATCCTAAATCATTTGTGAATTTCTTACTCCCTCCCCTTGATAAGGGGAGGGTTGGGGTGGGGTAAAAAATTTACGACTCCTGCAAGGATTGCTATATCATAGAAACCGGGTTTCTTGGGGATGTCCGCTCAAACGATCAATAAAATCGGTTTGTCAACTTTTATGGGTTGTTAACAGTCAACCGTCAACCGTCAACCGTTAACCGTTAACCGTCAACTAACGAATAACATCCGTAAGTCCAGCAATCAGCCGCAGATTGTCCGCCCTGGAGCGCACAGCTACCCGAAAAAACCGATCGCCCAACTCAGGAAAACTCAAACAATCCCGAATCAAAATGCGGTGTCGTTCCAAGAGACTTTTTTGAATCAAAGAAACCGACATCGACGACTCAACCAACAAGAAATTAGCCGCCCCTGCAAAAGGTTGCAAACCCGGTAAATTAGCCAAACCCTCAAATAGCTCTCGGCGAGCAACAGGCAGCCAATCCCAGGTTTGCCGCTCAAAAACAGTATCTCGCACCACAGCAGCAGCAGCAGCAGCAGCCAAAGCATTCACAGGCCAAGGATCGCGCTGCAACTGCCACCGGCGCAGAATATCGGGATGGGCGATCGCGCAGCCCAACCGCAGTCCCGGCAGAGAATAGAATTTAGTGAGCGATCGTAAAATCACCAAATTCGGAAACTCCTCAACAGCATCGATCAAAGTTTCCTGCTCAGAAGGCGGTAGAAAGTCCATAAAGGCCTCATCCACCACCACCATACCTAACTGCTTCACATAAGGCAAAATCGCCTCCCTAGCAAACAGCAAACCCGTAGGATTGTGCGGGTTGTTCAGTAGCAAACCTCGTCGAGAGGCGGCATCGAGACCAAGAGGAACTGGGATACGAAAAGAAGGGGATACAAGGGAACGGTTAGAAACCGACAAATCATCCGTTACTAACCGGCTTCCTGCCCCAACGTCCAACGATTTCAGATCCAACTCAGATGTGGCACCATTCTCAATTAGTTGTTTAGGAACAGGCATCATGCCTGTTCCACAAGAAAATTCATCTCTTGTGGAATGGGCATCTTGGCCGTTCTTGACAATGGTGCAAGATTTAAGATCCAAAGGAGATTTCAGCACCTGCGCGCCGAAAGCCGAAAGAGCCCGCGAGTAATCGCCAAAAGCCGGAGTCACCAAATAAGTCGCCTCCAGCTTCGACAAATCCCAAGCCGCCCAAGTCAACAATTCCGCCGAACCATTCCCTGGCAAAATCCAATCCCGGTCAACATTCAAAGCCTCACCCAAAGCAGTCCTGAGCTCTCCATAATCCGGGTCTGGGTAAGCCGTCAGACTGCTCAAGTGAGCTTGAATCGCATTCAAGGCCGACTCAGGAGGGCCCAAAGGACTGATACTCGCAGAAAAATCGACAATAGCAGAGGCAGGGCAGCCTGCCAGTGCGGCTGCCCAAGCTAAATTCCCACCGTGTAAAGGTCTAATCAAGACTCAGTTCGCCAGCTATTCTGCGTTTTTCGGCGGTGCAACTCTGTCCTTAAACAACTTCCCTGCGGAAAATGCAGGAACTCTGGTTGCCGGGATTTCCATCTTGTCACCAGTTTTGGGATTGCGACCTTCACGGGCCTTGCGTTCCCGCGACTCAAACGAGCCAAAACCGACCAGCGTCACCTTGTCGCCATCGGAGACAGCTTCCATGATTGCTTCCAGGGCCGCACTCAAAACAGCATCTGCCTGTTTTTTCGTCACGCTAGCCTTTTCCGCCACTGCATCAACCAATTCACCTTTGTTCATTGCGAAGTCCTTCTCGATTTGCAAAATTACGTTAAACAGAGTTAGTTCAACTATTAGCTGTGAGTTATCAACTGGATTGAGGTGTGGATTGGGAGGTTTGGGTGGTTCCCGATTGCTCCCGTCCGCTTCCCCGAATCACAACTCCTGCTGAATACCAATTACCCTAGGGTAATTGGTCAGAGAAGGAATTTTTGTTTCTAACTGCTGAAAACCCCACAGCATCTAATTTTCACTGCATTATTCTAAAGTCTTGCCGACCGTTATGGATCGGTGGAACCTTTAATTTATATGGAACTTGCTAATTTTTGTAATTAATCCCAAAATTTAGGTAAAAAAATACCACCTTGGAGACAAGATTTCTCGCCTCGGTGGATTTCCGATCACAAAAAAATAGAAATAGAAGGAATAAAATGTAATTTGTCAAGGGCTAAAGGAAAAGTTTTTTCCTTCTTCCTTCTTTCTTTCCCCTTTCTTTTCCCCGTGGGCCAGGGCTGTTTCATTCTCCCGAAACCCGCCAGGGACTGAAGTCCCTGTCTCATAGCTGAAGTCGTCTGAAGACGACTGAAAGAGTGATTTATAGTCGTCTTGCAGAGGACTAATCAGTTATTTAGTCCTCTTTTAGAGGACTTTAGCTTTGAGGCAGGGGTTTCAACCCCTGTCGGACTGTCGGACTGTCGGACTGTCGGACTCAGGGGAAAGAGCGTGGAAAGTTGACAGCAAGGCATTTTTCCTTCGTTCCTACTGTCTCGGCTGGACGGGCTGACTGCGCTGCAACAGTTGGCGGGCGTCGGGACTGATGTTGTTTTGGTAGCCAAAGTTTGATCGATCGCTATCATCCAAAATCTGCGGAGTCAGCAATACAATCAACTCCGCCCGCTGGTTGGTCTTATTGGTTCTCCTGAACAGCGAACCGATAATCGGCAAATCTCCCAAAATCGGAATCTTGTTCGCTGTAGTCCGTTCTTCGTCTCGGATAATCCCCGAAACAATCAAAGTCTGACCGTCCCGCAGGCGAATTAGCCCGGATTGCAACGAACGCTCGCCCAGCAGAGTGATAGTATTGGTGCTCGGGCCAGTCGAAAGGTTTTGAGTAGTGCCGGGTGTCCTGATAATCGGGTTCACCCGCAGAGAGACAAAACCGTTGTCGTCAATTCGATCAATCGCCACCCCCAACTGCAAACCCGCCCTATCTTTGACTGCCGTCACCGTTGTGGTACTTGTATTTCCGGTAGTCTCGGTGTCGGACGTGATGTTAGTAATCACTTCATCAGTAATATTCACATTCGCCGTTTCTCCTTCTTGAACCACCAGAGTCGGATCGGTCAGGATTTTGGCATTCTGGCTCTGAATAGTTGCCCGCAAAGCCGACAGGAACCTCCTCGGATACTGGAACGCCGGGAACAGGGCGAACTCTGCAATTCCTGAGCCTGTCCTCGATCCCGGCTCGTAATCAGTAATTCCAACTCGCGTAGGGTCATTAGTAACTGGGGCTGTCGGCTGGAGGAACACACCTTTGGCGGGGCCTTCGAGACCTTGACCTGTAAACGGCACGATACGCCGGCCGTTCGCATCGTAGAAAGGCTCCAGGTCTGCTAAAGGGTTGCCGATGATCGGCCTACCGGTCAAGCTCTGATCGAGCTGCGTTGTATTGGGCGGATTGATGCCGCCAAAATTGAGACTTGCCGCCCCATTGTCATTGACAAAGAAATTGTTATTAATTCCGAAAGAGAAACTGCTCCTAGTGTCGTTATTTCCCAACAAGTTGATATCGATCACCTTGACGTTGACAGCGACTTGACGGCGGCGCAAATCTAGCTGTGTCAAGAAAGCCACAGCCATGTCAACTTTGCGCGGGTCTCCCACCAAAGTGATGGAATTGAGCCGAGAATCCGCCAGCACCGACAGTCCCCTCAGCAACAGCGGCCCCGTGCCTTCCCTAGCGCCGATCGCCTTAATGTCAGGTTCCCTAATTTCCACATCCCGCGCCGCATTTCCCTGGCCCACGCTTTGAATCGTCACCCGAGTAATCGGCAGTTGAGTTTCCGCCCCTTGAGCGCTCAAAAAGTTAGCCGCATCCGTAGACCGAACTTGATTGAGCCGCAAAGTCCGAATGATAATATTGCGCGAGTCGATCGGCAAGCTAGTCCCTACAAAAATCGTCCGCCCTTGGCGGTTAGCTTGCAACCCGCTGAGCCGCAGCACGTAATTAAAGACATCTTGCACCGACTCATTTTCGATGTCCAAAGAAATCTTCGGCCCTTCATCTGAGCCGGAGGCTCCCGGCTGACCAGGCACTGCGGGCTGGCCCGGTTGAGCAGGGGCCCCGCCACCTGTAAAAGCAATGTTCAAGCCAGCAGCGCGGGCCAGCAGAGCTAAAACGTCTCGGACTGGGGCATCCCGCAATACCAAGCGGGGGATGCGTTCTCCCGAACTCAGTTCAATATTTCCCGCGCCGGGGGCGATGTTAGACACTGCGATATCTCCCAAGGGCGGAGCAACTGCCCGCGGTTGGAAAGGCGCAGCCTGATTTGTCTGGGATTGAATTTCGCTGGGGAGGGGCGGGCGATCGTTCCTGGTAACAGTAACTTCGGGATTTGGCAGCAGCACGCCTGGGTTTTGCGAGGTGCGGACTTGGGGAGCCGGGGGGGGAGCTGTTTGGCTCAGTGGCAGTCCCGGAGGCGGCGGGGGTGGAGTTTGGGCAGACTGTGCTGTACCACCCTGTCCGGCAACGCTAAGGACGATGCTTTGGCCTTGTCCCGGCACAATTTGTCCGTTGGGAACTCCGTTGGTGCCGGCTACCACAACGCGGATGCTGTTAGCCTCTACCTGGCTGATTTCTACTGAAGAAATTCCCGGAGCGGGGTTATCTTGACGGAAGCTGTTGCCTTGTGGCAAGCGGAGCTGGGTGTTGATAATTGTGGCTTGGTAAGTATTGCCGTTATTGATGGCGAAAACTTGCGGGCGATCGCCCTTTTCTGTCGCCAGAACAATATTTACGCCATTATTACCTTGACTTACTTGCACTCCTGTGACCTGAGTCGGCAATGCCAAGACGGGGGCTTGGGCGATCAGAACTCCTGCAACGCTGCATAAGAGTCCTCCACTTAACCGTAGATGCTGTTTCACGTTCTCTCCTCCACTACACTTTGTTATTTGTTGTTCGCAGTCTTTTGTCGCTAGCTGCTAAACTGACTAAAATATTCTCGCTTCGAGCCTTTTTAAAGGAAGAAGTTATGCCCTTTTCGATGTTTAATTTTCGATTGGGAATAACAGATGACATAAGGGTTAGAAGCTATCCTACAGCAATCCTCGCATCATTTGTGAATTTCTTACTCCCCCCCCTTACAAATGGGAGGGTTGGGGTAGGGTAAAAAAAATACGACTCCTGCAAGGATTGCTATACAGTTCCATTACTTTTTGAAACTGGTATTAGAAGAAATTAGATTTTAGAGCCAATTTTTGATTGCCATCTAAAAAATCTTTTTCTGACCTTCATACTTTTTTGACTTCTACCTTCAATCTTCCCATTTCAAACTTCTGCCTTCTGACTTCTTGTGAAAGAGCCATTTGGGAACAATAGCTAATATCTATCCGCCCAACTACCGCTACTTAGCAGCAGGACTCGGAGCCGGAGTTGGCGGTTTTTCTTCTTGCTTTAACGGCAGCAGCGCGTGCAAGTCAAAAGCAGTTTTAATTTTAGTTGGTGGCTGCTCCACAGGAACTATTTTCCCTTTCAAAAAATCAACTTCAATTGGCTGATTTGATGCTAGCAATTCAGATTTCAAATTCCTAACTACCAACAGCGACTGCATCAACTCCAAGTTACGCATAAAATTGCGGGTTTGAGCGAAAGTGCCTTCAAACTCTACCTTGAATTTTTTGCGTCTGAGCTTGCCAGCCAGGGACGGCCCGAAGGAGGTATCGGCCAGAATATCAGGGTCTGGAGCTCCCGGCGCGGCGGTTGCTGCCGCTGGGGGCATATCCGGCTCAAACTTGGTAATTTTAGCCTTGAGGTCATCTCCTTGCACGCCGGCGTTGATTCTATTAACCAGTTGGGTCATGTCAAGCAAAAGCGTGTTGGCGCTGGCGTCGCTGGCAAACATTGCCGTCACGTTGGCCCGGCGCTGTTTTGCTTCTTCTTGCTTTGCTTCTGCTTCTGCCTTTTTTTGAATTTGAGTTTGCAATTGCACTTGCGTTTGCTTGCTTTCGCTAAGTTTTTGCTCGAAGTCGCCCTTTTTTTGGAATTCGGGCAGTACGAACTGGTAGCCGAGGCCGCCGGCAATGACGAGGCCGAGAACCGCGATGCCGATTGCTTGGACTTGGGGTGTCAGCTTAATGCCGAATATTTCCTGACCCCCTGTTTCTTCTGCTTTTCCGCTCTGAATAAACTCTGCTGATGTCATGGTTTTTTCACCTCTGGTTTTTGTGGTTCTAGCACTCCTTTTTCTTGAAGTGTTTCTATCCGTATTGCTAGCCCGTCTGCTTGCTTGCTGCGGAGCTCGGGGAGCAACTCGGAGGCCCCCGTCGGGCTGAGCGTGGTTTCAATTTTATATTCCACCACTGGTCGCAGTTTGGGAAGTTCTGGTGGTGCTGCGTTTTGGTTACGCACTTGTAATTGTGCGGGGTTATTTTTTAATGTGGCCGCTATCAGTTTGGTATCGGTGTTAAGGAAGAAAGGAGAGCGCTGAACTAGCAGCATAAAGTCGTTAACTTGAGCAAAGGTACTGGCTATCCCTGAAATTTGTACTTTTGCTGGCTGCTGCGGGACGACGGGGACGGGAGCAGCAGCCGGGGTGGGGCTGGCTGCTGGAGACGGACTCGCCCCTGGGGAGGCGGCGGGAGTTGCTGCAGGGGGTGGGGGTGCTGCTGCAACGGGGGAGGGACTCGGGTCGATTTGCTCGATTTTGCCAATTTGCACTCCCGCCGGAGTACGGGCACTCAGGTCTTGCAGCATCGCCGACCAAGGTTTAATTTGGTCGAATACTCCGGCTAATGCTTTGTATTCGGCGGTAACTTGGTCGGTTTCGGCGTTGATGGCTTTGATGGTGTTGGCTTGAGTATTTAACGTTGCCAGTTCTTGGTCGATGGCTGCTTGTTCTGTGGCCAAGTTGGTATTTTCGTTAGTCGCCCACCACCAGGCTCCCATGACTGCAGCGTTGATGCCAAGGGCAAACAGCACCGCTCCATATATGGGCAGTTGGTCTTTGACTCCACCGGAACTTTTTTTAGCTGGACTTTTGGTTGCAACGGGTTTGTAGTCGGGGCGGTCGTTGAGAAAATTAATATCTAGGCTGTACATGGCTTCACTCGATTTTATAGCATAAGGTAGAAGGCAGAAGGCACAAGGAAGAAGGCAGAAGGCACAAGGAAGAAGGAAAAAGTGATTAACCGCTTATGTTTGAGCAATTAAGAATGTCCTCACAGTCTTGGCTGTTGCTATAGATTTAAATTTGAAATTTTAGATTTTTGACAGAACCCAAGATTGCTGCTACAAGTGAAGGATTTATTTAGGGAAGAAAGAAACAACTTTTTGCCTTCTACTGAAGGAAGGGGCTGCTTCTACCTCAGATATATTCTACCTTTTACCTTCTACCTTCTACCTGTAATATTCTACCTTCTGCTTTCTGCCTTCTTCTTTTGGAAGGGGTTTTTACCTAAAATTCTCAAATCGGTTTTTCTCTCATCTAAAACTGTTAGGTCACATAACCTCCCTTAGTCCTAAACCTAGGGCGACTCCTAAACCTGCTCGCTGTTCTGGGGTAATTTCTTGGCTGATTTCGAGTCCTAGGGTTTCGATGGGATCGACTTGAGATGCGGGCAAGCTTAATCTTTGCATAAAAAATTCGTCTAGTTTGCCGATCGCAGCTCCCGGCCCTGCTAGCAGTAGTTGCGCTACTTCGAGTTCTTCGCTCTGGTTGAGGTAAAAGTCTACTGAGCGACGCAGTTCGTCTGCTAGTTCTCCCAATACTTTAATCATCGCATTTGTGCCGGGATTGGCGTCTCCCGATGCGCCCATGGTATCTGTCACTGGCAGGGTCATGCCTTGCAGTTCGCTGGTGTCTCTGGTTGGCGGCAGATTCATGGCTTGGTTGAGGGCGGTCTGGATTTGGTAGGTGCCGATCGGGATGGTACGGTTGAACTGAGGTATGCCGTCCACTACTATAGCTAACTCGGTGCTGTCAAATTCTATGGCGGTGAGAACTGCGGCTTCTTGGGAGGAAAATTGTTGCAGTTGGTCTTTGAGGGTGCGGATTAGGGCAAAACTGGTTACTTCTAGTACGTCTATAATCAGTCCGGCTTCTTTGAAGGTTTCGATGTATGTATCGGTAACTTCTCTCCGGGTTGCTACTAACACGACTTGCACTTTTTCTACTCCGTCGTCATCTACAAATAGGCCTATTTTTTGATAGTCTACGTCGGCGTCTTCTCTGGGAAACGGCAAGTACAGTCCTGCTTCTGCATTCATGTAATCCCGCAGTTCTTCTTCGTTGAGCTCTGCTGGAACTGGGATGAGGCGGATGACGGCTTCACGGCCAGGAATGGCTGTGGCTACTCGCTTGGCTTTGATTTTGTTTTCGGCGAGGACGGTACGTATTAGTTCTGCCATTCCCGGCGGATCGACTATTTGTCCTTCTTGTATATAGTCTTCTGGAACTTCTATTGAGGCTAGGATGCCTAATTTTAATGCCTGAGCTTTCTTTTCGAGCTGAATGATGTTGATGCGGTCTGGGGCTATTTCGAGCCCGATTCCTGGCTGGCGTTGGGAAAGTAGACCTTTGAAAAAGTTAACCATGTGATTGGGTCGCCGATAATTGCTATTTTTTTCTTTTGTAGTTGGCCAGCCTGATTCAGCGCGCCCGGTGTCGGAGGGTTGGTTTCCAACTGCCGCCAGAGTGCTGTAATCTCGGTATCCCGCCGTAGCTACGCAGCTCCGTCTGTGTTGCGCGATCGCTAGTTCCGATTTTATGCTATCCAATTTACTTGACAATAGCTATTCTGCTGCGAATGTCAATAAATTCCAGCTCGATCGACCGAAAACCTGCCGATTCTGCAGAAAAACCGACTATCTCGCTCGCCGTGCCCAGGTACAAAACTTTGTTACTGACTCATCGCGCTTGATTCGGGCGATTCCCTAGCCTACCCTACGGGGAACGGGAACCCCTGCGGGAAGATAGCTTCGCTTCACGCTTTTTTGTCTAACGGTTCCCATAACTCTCAAATTTTATTCTATGAAACGTAAATCTTGGCAACTGTTTGCTGTTTTTGGGCTGGTGGGACTGCTGCTGGCTGCGGTGGTGAGTTGCAGCAAGCCGGCTGTGAATTCCCAGGCAAATAATACGCAGGAAATCGAGTTCTGGACTATGCAGCTTCAACCTCAGTTTACTGAGTATTTCAACAAGACGATCGCCGGTTTTGAAGCCCAAAATCCGGGGGTGAAGGTGCGCTGGGTGGACGTTCCTTGGTCGGCTATGGAAAGCAAGATTTTGGGGGCTGTTTCTGCGAAAACTGCGCCGGATGTGGTGAACCTGAATCCCGATTTTGCTTCGCTGTTGGCTGGACGCAATGCTTGGCTGGATTTGGATTCTCGAATTCCGCAGCAAGTTCGTGAGCTCTATCTCCCAAATATCTGGAAAGCTAGTGTACTCGACGGCAAGACTTTTGGCATTCCTTGGTATCTCACGACTGGGGTGACAATTTACAATACGGAGTTGTTGAAGAAGGCGGGAATTGCTAAGCCTCCTGCTACTTATGCCGAGTTGGCACAGGTTGCGAAGCAGGTGAAGGAGAAGACTGGTAAGTTTGCTTTTTTTGTGACTTTTGTGCCGGAAGATTCGGCGGAAGTTTTGCAATCTTTCGTGCAAATGGGTGTGCCTTTGGTTGACGCTAAAGGCAAGGCGGCTTTTAATACTGCTAAGGGCAAAGCTGTTTTTCAGTATTGGGTGGATTTGTACAAAAACGGACTTTTGCCCCAGGATGTTTTGGTGCAGGGACATCGTAGGGCGATCGAGCTTTATCAAGCTGGGGAAACTACTTTTTTAGCTTCCGGGCCTCAGTTTTTGAAGGCGATTGCTGAGAATGCTCCGAGTATTGGTGCTGTTTCGGCTGCTGCGCCTCAAATTACAGGGGAAACCGGCAAGAAGACTGTGGCGGTGATGAATTTGGTTGTGCCTCGCGACAGCAAGCGCCCTGATGATGCTGTCAAGTTTGCTTTGTACGTAACTAATTCTCAAAATCAGTTGGCTTTTGCTAAGGCTGCTAATGTTTTGCCTTCTACGGTTGAGGCTTTGCAGGACGATTATTTTAAGAACGTTCCGACTGATGCTCCTGCTGCCGATCGAGCTCGGGTTGTTAGTGCTTCTGGGTTGAGTTCCGCCGAGCTGTTGATTCCGCCTCTCAAGGATGTTAAGAAGCTGCAAAAGGCGATTTATGACAATTTGCAGGCGGCAATGTTGGATGAGAAGTCGGTAGACCAAGCTGTGGCTGATGCGGCTAAAGCTTGGGATCAAAGGTAGTTTTTAATTGAAGCTGGGGCGGGATTTTTTTTGATATCGCCCCTTGCTTTTTTTTGCCAATTGACGTATTATTAAATAATGGGAATCTGTGTCGCCCTATATAAGCAGATATCCGCTTTTAAGTTATTATCGAATGATGAAATTACCGCCTCTTAACAAGGCGGAGTCCGAGGAGAACCCTGGAGCGGTCAATCTCGACTATTTTAGAGGTAAATGTTTGTTGATAAGAACGATCGCTCATCCCAGAAACCGGGTTTATTTATCCCGTGCGATCGCCTTTCTCAATTCAGCTTGATTGATGATTTGCAGGAAGATAGCCTGAATTCCTCAAATATTCAGAAATTTGACTCGTGTTAAAATCAAAGCTCAGATCGGAATAGGAGAAAATTCTTATGCCAGCCATGACACTCAAAGATTTAAACCAAGTTCAAACCCTTTTTTCCGAAGCGGGTTTAGATTACAAAATTGAATTAGAAGACGGGAGACTTTCAATTGTGGGCCCATCAGACATCGTATCCAGTGAAATCAGCAGTATTTTGATTCGCTTGCTGGGTAACTGGGTTTATCCCCGTCGCTTGGGGAGAGTCTTTGACTCCGCAGGCGGTTTCATCATGCCGGATACGAATGTCAAAGCACCGGATGTTTCTTTTGTGCGGGCCGCCCGCTTGCGCCAAAGTCCGCGTTATTTTGGAGAACTTGTCCCGGATTTGGTGGTTGAGATTAAATCTCAGAGCGATCGCATTAAGCTTATAGAAACCAAGGTTTTGAAGTTTATAGAATTGGGTGCGATCGTCGGAATTCTGATAGATCCTGATGAAGAAACAGTAACTATTTATCGCTCTACAGGTGAACCGACTGTTTTAGGAAATGGCGATATCTTAACAGTAGCAGAACTTTTTCCCGGTTGGGAATTGCCCGTTTCGGAATTGTGGCCTCCTATCTTTACGGAGGAAGAAACACAATTGTGATTCGTTTAAGCTTGGGATTGTTGTTGCAGAAAATAGCCGACGAGATAAAGAGAACCGCAAAGGATTGTTAGGTTGTCACCTGTAACAGCAGCATCTAAGGCTGTTGTTAAGTCGGGGAAGGCTTGACAGAGAGTTAATTCGGGGCAGATAATTTGAGCTAGGGCGGCTAATTCTGCGGGGGATGATGAGTTTTGATCGGGTACGGGTACTAAGTAAAGTCGATCGCCCTTTTTGAGTAATGCTTTCAAAATATCGTCGCAGTCTTTAGTCGCAAGAATGCCGATTACCCAGTTAATCGGTTGGGAACTTTTAAGATTATCGACATATTCACGCAGGGCGATCGCTGCGGCGGGGTTGTGCGCGCCGTCAATTAATAGGTTGTGGTTTTTCCAAGTTGTCTGCTGGAGTCTTCCGGGCCATTGGGTTTTGGCGATACCGTTTTCGATGGCGGTTGGGGAAATTTGCCATCCTTGGTTTTGGAGAATTTGCAAAGTTGCGATCGCAATTGCTGAATTCATTAGTTGAATTTTTCCCAGCAGTGGCAATTGATATTTTATTTTATCCGCATTTTGATTAAACTGATATTCTGCGAATCCTTGTCCTAAATCTATTGCTGGTTTTACCCAAGTGGCTGGACAGTCTAATTCTTGAATGCGTTTTTCTACTACTATTCTAGCTGATTCTGGCAATTCTCCGATAACTGCCGGACATTTTGCTTTAAGAATTCCCGCTTTTTCCCCAGCAATATCGGCGACGGTGGGGCCGAGTATTTGCCAGTGTTCGAGGCTGATAGAAGTGATGACGCTAGCGAGAGGTGTTTCGCAAACGTTAGTCGCGTCTAATCTACCGCCCAATCCAGTCTCTATGACTGCAATATCTGTTTTTTGTTCGGCGAAATACAGCCAAGCTGCGGCGGTGATTATTTCAAATTGAGTGGGAGTTTCGGTGTTGTTTTCGGTGGCGGCGACAACTCGTTCGAGACACTGCTGCAATTGTGTGGAGGAAATCGGTTTTTGGTTAATGCAAATTCTTTCTGTCCAATCGATTAGGTGCGGGGATGTGTAGCGCCCGACTCGATAGCCTGCTTCTGTTAGTACGGAAGAGAGATAAGCGCAAACGGAACCTTTGCCATTGGTGCCGGCAATGTGGATAATGGGTACTTGTTGGTGGGGGTTGTCTAGTTTTTGGAGAAGTTGGTGAATTCTTTCTAGCCCAAGATGGACGCCGAAATGTTGGTAAGATTGAAGGATGGATTCTGCATTCATTGAGGATGATAAATTCTGTTTGTGTGTGAATTATATTTTTTTATTAACCGCAGAGGGCGCAGAGGGCGCAGAGTGAGAGAAGAAAGAGATAGATATCTAAGAAAAGAGAGGTTTATAATTGATTCATTGTATTTATTGTGGGTGAAAAAAGGTGGCTTTGGATATTATTTCTCTGTTTTCGGGTTGTGGCGGGTTGGATTTGGGTTTTCGCTTGGCTGGGTTTAATCCGGTTTGGGCGAATGAATATGATAAGTCTATTTGGGATACATATAATTTCAATCATCCTGAAACTATTTTAGATCGCAGAGATATCAGAAAAATTAATTCTGATGAAATTCCCCACTGTATTGGGATTATCGGCGGCCCGCCTTGCCAAAGTTGGAGTGCGGCCGGCGCTAAACGCGGGATTGATGACAGTCGGGGTCAACTTTTCTGGGAGTATATCAGAATTGTGCGGGACAAGCAGCCTTTGTTTTTTTTAGCTGAGAATGTTAGCGGTATCTTGGCTGCCAGAAACAAGGAAGCTTTTACTTATATATTATCGCAGTTTGAGGACATCGGATATCGGGTTTCGTACAAGTTGGTGAATGCTAGAAATTTTGGGGTTCCGCAAGATAGGCAAAGGGTGATTGTTGTTGGCTATCGGCAGAATCTGGGTTTTAGTTTTGAGTTTCCCGAACCTGGAACTGATGTTTTGACGCTGAAAGATGCGATTTTTGATTTGCAGGCGATCGCGCCTATGTCAGTTAAGGGTAAATTAGATAATTATCACGATTCTGTCCCAAATCACGAATGTGCGGATTTGGGGTTTTCGAGCATTTATATGTCGCGCAATCGAGTTAGAAGTTGGTCAGAACCTTCTTTTACAATTCAGGCAAGCGGCAGACACGCACCTCTCCATCCTCAAGCTAGTAAAATGATTTTGGTTGGCAAAGACAAACGCATTTTTGACCCCAATTCGCCTCAGCCTTACCGTCGGCTTTCTGTGCGAGAGTGCGCGAGAGTTCAGACTTTCCCGGATGATTTTATTTTTAAGTACAAGTATATTGCTGATGGATACAAAATGGTCGGCAATGCTGTTCCTGTGAATTTGGCTAGAGTTTTGGCAAGTAAGATTTTTGGCGATATTTCGACCTTATGAAATTAACATACTTTTTAGTTTTACCATTGAGAATCTCTGGTAAAGTTGTAAGGATTGTCGATTTTAGCTGTAATTCTAATCGCGGGGCTCAAATGCGACCATTAGTGTCAACCTAAGACTAAAATCTTTGATAAATATCGACATCCCTATCGCGGCCAAACTTGGATTGCTATGTCGGCTAGCTTCTGAGCACGTTCTTTAATTGCCTGAGCATTCCAAATTGTTATCTCCTGAAAGTATTTATTCAGGGAAACATTAGATTCTAGGTAAATGGATTTCTTTTCATCAAAGGGTTTGTTTCCAATTTCTGTATTGTACCCTGTTAAGGTAAGATTTCCCAAAGTATGTAAAAACTGCTTGTGTACCTCAGCAGAATTTGCACCTAGCATGGATGGCCACTGGGAGTTTTTTAAATTTTGGGGCATAATGTGTTCTATGGTTAGATTTTGCTTATTTACCTGCTCCTTGCTAAGTGAATCAGTTAAACTTTCCAGGATAAGTTTAACTCGGTCGTTAGAACCCCTGGGGGCATAAACAGGGGTATTGAGAATACCTTTGCGAAACTCTTCATCTGAAGGCCAGATTTTGGTTTTTTCGTATCGACCCAGAACTTTCCGCAGTCCCTCCACCAAATCATCAGGATTTGCTGCCTTGACTTCACGGTACAAATTATTAAATACATTGCCTAAGCTTCTTGTGGGAACCTTAGCAAACCAACGACGCACAAAATAAGATTCTAAGTAACGTAGAATTTTTTCAAAGTTTTCAAGAGAAAGTTCTTTCTGTTCATAGCGATGGTAAACGTTGAGTAGAAAAATATGACAAGTAGTGAAGTCTAAACGGAGCAATCGCTCGAACCAACGTTGCAGACTCTCTTCACGCTCATTATTATCAAACTTTAAGCATTGGTAGTAATTAGCGAATTGGACAAGTTCTTTCAACTTAACTTCACTATCATTTTTCTCACGGTCAAAAACATTTTTAATTTCTTTATAAACTTCTTTTTCCCCAACTGATGTGCCGTCTTTACGCAAATAAAACCAAAATGCAGTTGTCAGCTCACCTGCATATTCTTTTGGGGCCATATTAGCCTTGAACTTATCTTGAAGAGGCAACCATTCCTTCTTGTATATTTCTTCTTGTCTCTCACGAGGCAATTGCATGAAAATATAGTTGCGAACTAAGTCAGCTTGGGTTAATTCTTGTCCCTTATAGTTTAAGCTTTCAAAAATCAGATAGGGGTTGTCTTTATCATCAGAAGTGATATTGACTAGAATTAAGCGCTCTAAAATGACGGCCTTAAATTTGGGTATATCGAGTGTAATATCTTCATCTTTACTAGGCTTTTTAAGCTGCTTTTTAAAAAACGTATAAGAGGCATATATCTGATCTTTTTTCGTTAATCCTTCTTTTTTGGGTTTTTTATCTTGGAGAATACTTTGGTAAGCCTCTCTATCTTCTTGAGTCGGTAAAATTTTATAAAATTCTTCGCCTTTTTTATATTGGTTAATTAAATAGAGATTGTATAATTCTTGAGCAACTTCTGTCTTTTTTTCTCTTATTAAATGATCCCACATAGCAGCCAATAAAATAGTGAGAGTAATCAGACGTTGCTGCCCATCAATTACTAGATAAGGAGATATGCCATCTGCTGTTCCAGCTATTGATTGAGTGACAATAGCTCCTAAAAAATACGAACCTTCTACTTCATCATTATAAAGTTTCATCAAATCTTCCCAGAGCGTCTCCCATTTCTCTTCTGTCCAAGAATAAGGTCGTTGAAAAAGGGGGATTTGAAATTGCTTAGTACCTTCTAATAAATTGCGTAGACTGGTTTCTGATGCTTTCATGTTTATACTGAATATAAGTACACATTTAGTTTACAACTTCTAGTGTATCAGTATAAACATAGAAAATGTTAATTATTGTTAATAGGAGCAGGGTAAGCTGGGTGATACTAAATTCGGTTTACAAACCTGAAGCAGACTGGGCTTTTAATCCGCGACTAAACAAGTGAGATACACGTTGGTAATGGGTAATTGGTAATGGTAAAAGGGTCTTTTAACGCAGATTTTGCATAAATCCTGTTAATTAATTTCCAATTATCATAAAAATTTTGTTAACTGACCTAGATTGTGCTGAATCGCATTTGTCCCGCGAATATGAGACAAGGGAGAACCTCCGTACAAAAAGCTATTCAAACTAACTTGATAATTTTGTTGAACTGCTAAATCCAGCCACAAATTGTTAATTGCATCTCCGGGCTTGTAGCCGGGAATATTGTGCTGATAGTAAGGAAAACTGTCTATACAAGTATTGAAAAAGTTCTTGCGCCCGCAATGCTTTAAATACTGATATCGGGGTTTGAATTGTGTTTGATTTTCCAATACTGTATATATAGTATCTGCGAGAGATTCCGGGTCAAACTTGGCGTAAAGACCCGCACCTTCGGGGAAAACTGGCGAGTTTCCTCTGGCGTATTGGTTGAATTCTTCAAAACAAATTACTGGTACATTGCAACTCATGGCTTCGGTAATGCCCCGGTTTTTTCCTTCGAGGAGGGAACCGAGGACGAATGCTTGGGCTCGCGAATAATATGTGGGGATTTCGCTGTAGTAGTCTACTCTCGGCACTAAGTTAATGTAGTCGGAGGGATTGCCTAAAATTTCCTCCACTTGTTGCCATTCTTGTAAGGCGTACTGGTCGAGAGTTTTCAGGTTGCTAGCATCAAATTCGTGGCCGGTGACGACTGTTAATTTAATCGGTTTTTGCGGATATTTTTGGCGGTAAACTTTTAAGGCTTTGGCAATAATTGGCAAATTTTTTTCTTCGGAAATTCGGGCGACGGCTAGCAAGTCTATGTCTTTGGCGGGGACGTTGCGCGGGGAAATTAAGTATTCGTTGATGAAGTCGGTGTCTTGCAGTGGTATGATTGGTTTGTGAGCGCGCTCTGGATAAGTTTCGCGAAACCATTTATCCCGCTGCGAGTTTTTGTATAAACTAGAGTAGGCGTCAGCTATGGGGGCCCAGGAATAGGAGATTCCGGGGGAATAGGCGAAGGATAAAAATACTGAGGAAAGTTGGGGAAATAGTTTGTTGATGAGTTCGACTGCTTCGCTGAAATAAATTCCTTTGATGAAACGTCCTTCGTAAAACAGCGGGGGAAGCAAGACGTAGAAACTGACGGTATCGAAGCGGTGGGGTTGGTCTTCAAATATTTCCCAGGTAAAGGCGTCTAAGTCTGCATAAATTTCCGCGATTGGTTTGTTAATGTGGGGGTTTCGTAAATACGGCTTTTGTCGATCGTAGTTTCCGCGTACCATATAATTCTGAGTGTGAGTATCTAGCTTTTTTTATTTAACCGCAGAGGCCGCAGAGACCGCAGAGGAGAAGAGAAGAGAGTTATTCACAAGTCATCGACGGGTTGTTCTACTGATTCATTGTCGCCTATTGTGAGGGCGAGTTGGTAGATTTGGCGACGGGGGAGGGATGTTTGTTGCGCTAGTTGACGGCTGGCTTGGGAACGACTTATGCCTTGTGCAATTAATGTTTGCAATTCTGCTTTAATGGCGTCTTCGGAAAATATTGGGGCTGCTGTTTGGATGCCGGCAATTACGAGGGTAAATTCTCCTTGGGGTTCGCGATTGGTGTAAAGTGCGATCGCACTTTCTATACTACCACGCCAAAACTCTTCGTGCATTTTCGTCAATTCCCTCGCCAGCACAATCTGTCTGTCGCTTCCCAAACTATTTGCTAAATCTTGTAAAGTTTGCCGCAATCGGTGGGGAGATTCGTATAATATTATAGTGCGGGATTCTATTTGCAAAGCTTCTAAACTTTGTTGGCGTTCTTGACCTTTCACGGGTAAGAAACCTTCAAATACAAATCTCTCAGTGGGTAATCCCGATGCAGTTATACCAACTATGCAGGCGGTCGGGCCGGGAATCGGAATAATGTTAATATTAGCATCGGCGCAAGCTTTGACTAACTCGGAACCGGGGTCAGAAATTCCCGGCATTCCAGCATCGGTAACGAGGGCAATACTCTTCCCTAATAGCAGTTTGTCGATTAATTCGGGGAGTCGCTGGTGTTGGTTGTGTTCGTGATAGCTGATTTGGGGAGTTTTGATTTGAAAATGGTGCAAAAGTTTGCCTGTATGGCGGGTATCTTCGGCGGCGATGAAGTCTACTGTTTGCAAGATTCGGATGGCGCGAAAGGTCATGTCTTCGAGGTTGCCGATCGGGGTTCCTACGAGGTAAAGTGTTCCTGTATTGGGATTTGCTTGCATTTTGATATTTTGAAGTTTTTAATCGCAGATAAAGCACGGGCGGGACGCCCATGCCACACATTTAAGAAGATATGAAAACGGGATTGTTTTTGGGATTGGCGACTTTAGATTTAGTTTATTTGGCCCAGAAGCCTCCGGGTGAAAATCAGAAAGTTGTTGCTTCTGATTGTACCATTGCTGCGGGCGGGCCGGCGGCGAATGCTGCGGTCACTTTTAGCTATTTGGGGAATGCGGCGATATGGGCTGGGGTTTTGGGCACTCATGCGATCGCCCAATTAATTCGTGCAGACTTAGCGGAGTATAATGTCAGGATAATTGATTTGGAGCCCGGGCGATCGCACTCGCCGCCAGTTTCCTCGATTATTGTAACTGAAGCAACGGGCGATCGATCGGTAATTTCCATCAATGCTACGAAATCGCAAGTTGACAGTCAAACAATTAACCAGGATATTTTAACATCAGTTAGTATGGTACTGCTTGACGGACATCAAATCGCAGCCAGCAAAGAAATTGCTCAACTTGCCCACTCGAAAAACATTCCCATTGTCCTCGACGGCGGCAGTTGGAAACCCGGATTAGAGGAAATATTGCCTTTCGTTGAATGGGCTGTATGTTCCGAGAATTTTCATCCGCCCAACTGCGACAATTCCGAACAAGTCTTTGCTTACCTGTCAGCAGCCGGAATTTCCCATATTGCCATCACGCGCGGCGAAAAATCAATTTTATACCTCAGCAATGGCAGTTACGGCACTATACAAGTACCTCAAATTCAAGCCACAGACACTTTAGGCGCAGGCGACATCTTTCACGGCGCTTTCTGTCACTACATTTTGCAAAATAACAACTTTACAGATACTCTCACTGCAGCAGCTAAAATCGCTTCCCATTCCTGCAAAAACTTCGGAACCCGCGGCTGGATGAATAAGGGTTAATTTTAATTAAAAATTAACCAAAGTATCCGGGGAAAACCCCTCCCAGCTAGAAAAGTTGAACTAGCAACACCTGTTAAGTTAAAATCCTGACAGCAACCTCGACAAAATTTGTGAACTTCTCTCTTCTCTTCCTTCGCGCCCTTTGCGCCTTCGCGGTTCCTTAACCAAATTGCTATATTAGTAAGACAAGTTAAAGTCACACAAAACACTCCCAAAACAACATACCCGAATCATGCCTGACACCCAACCTCTAACTATCACCCTTCCCCCTTTGCGGATTACCCTAACAGAACAACAGCAAGTTAACCTAGAATGGCTGACACAAAACTTGCCCAATCTACTCACCCCAAGCAAACAAGAAATCCCCGACAATATGAAACAGTGGGTGGCGGCTAACAAATTATTAAATCAACCCGACGCAGAAATTATTCAAGCACTAATAAATACCGGCATAGATGCAGAAACAGCCACCGCAGAAGTTAGGGAAATATCATCTCATCCCTATTTTCAAGCAGGTAGTCAGTACGTCCAGTTATTGCAGAAATTAGAATCGCATCTTAGGATTAGCAATCAATTAGCCGCATTGTCTTCCAAATTTGGCACAATCGAACGTAAAAGCAGCCTTTCCAGAGAGTATTTTCTTGAAAATTACTACGCCAAAAATACTCCAGTAATTATTACCAATATCATGCACAACTGGAAAGCATTGCAGTTGTGGACGCCGGAGTATTTGCAAGAAAAATATGGCGATGCAGAGGTACAAATTCAAGCCAACCGGAACTCTGACCCGAATTACGAAATTAAGATAGAAAACCACAAAAAAATTGTTTTGTTCCGCAAATATGTAGAGATGGTGGTCAAGGGCGGGCCTAGCAACGACTACTACATGGTTGCTAACAACCAAACTCTGGAAAGAGAGGAATTTAAACCCCTATTCAACGACATTGAAATTTTTCCAGAATACCTAAATCCAACGGATACAAAAGGCAGAGTTTTCTTTTGGTTCGGCCCGAAAGGCACGATTACACCACTCCACCATGACCCAGTTAATTTAATTTTAGCTCAAGTGTCGGGTCGCAAACTAATTAAATTGATTTCTCCGCAACAAACACCTCTGCTTTATAATCACGTCGGTGTTTTCAGCAAAGTGGACGGCGAAAATCCCGATTATGACAAATACCCGCTTTACAGAGATGCGAAAATTATTGAAGTAATTTTGGAACCGGGAGAAGCTATCTTTATTCCTGTCGGTTGGTGGCATCATGTAAAATCATTGGAGGTTAGTATTTCGGTTTCGTTTACTAATTTTGTGTTTCCTAATTATTATGAATGGAAATATCCTCATATTAATTGGTAATTGCTAATGTATGGTTTCCAGGGGCGGGCACGGGGACACCGCCCTACAAAAATCTGCGTTAATCGGCGTTCATCTGCGGTTCATAAACAAGAAATTCATGAAAACTCTCGAAGAAATCAGCGAAATTGCCCGATCGATCGCCTGGAGTGCATCAGATATCCTACAATCCTATTATCGGCAGGATTCCAACACTCCTAACCTCGACATCCAAGAAAAAAAAGATGGCCCCGTCACCGCCGCCGATGTCGCTGTCAATTCTTACATTCTCGACGAATTGCAGTCGGCTTTAGGGAATGCAGAATTTGGGTATCTCACCGAAGAAACTTACAAATCTTATTTAGAAAAAAACGGTCAAGTTCCCTTACCTCAAAGTTGGGTTTGGATTATTGACCCGTTGGACGGAACGCGAGATTTTATTGACAGGACAGGTGAATTTGCAGTTCACATTGCTTTAGCGTTCGAGGGAAGACCGGTATTAGCAGTTGTGGCTTGGCCCCAACAGCAAAAGATTTATTACGCAATCCGCGAGGCGGGCGCTTTTATGGAAAGTCGGAACGGTTCTGCGGTAAAATTGCAGGTTTCGGCGCGAAATATAGTGGCAGATTTATCTATAGTAACCAGTCGCAGTCACCGGGGCGATCGCTTTAATCAATTGTTACAAAAACTGCCTTGTCAAAATCAAATAGCTGTCGGCAGTATCGGCTGTAAAATTGCGACAATTGTCGAACAAAAGGCTGATGTTTATATTGCGCTTTCGGGAAAGTCTGCGCCGAAAGATTGGGATTTAGCGGCACCGGAATTAATTTTGACGGAAGCGGGCGGCCAATTTACTCGTTTTGACGGTTCTACTTTGCAATATAACCGGGGAGATGTGAGTCAGTGGGGGGGATTGTTGGCGAGTAACGGTTACTGTCACGCTGCTTTATGCGGGGAGGCTGAGCAAATTTTAGCGGGGATAGATGGGGGCTTGAAGTAAGTACGTGAAGCGAAGCTATCCCGTAGGGAATCGCCCCTAAAGATTGTCACGGATAACTCGTAGCGGCGGGTTTTACCAACAATAATGGCCTAAAACCCATAATACAGTAAAGCCGCTCCGATCGCACATATGTATCAAAAATCCCGCTCTTAATCTTTAAGTCTCATTACACTTGCGATTGAATGCTTTTTGTGTTAGGTCCGCAACCTCGCGATCGCTCATCCGCAATATTACTTAATAAAATTCCCCAACTTTATCAAAACTTTAATTAAATAGGGGTTTATAAAGAAAACTTTATATAGATTTTCTCAAAAAACAGTTATTGTTACTACAACCTTCAGAAAGTGTTTCGGACGCAAGTAGCGAAACAGGGTAATCTTTGTCTTTTTTTAGCTATTAGTAGGTGTATTATGCCAAATTTAAATAATCAAGTTTCATCAAGTGCGATCGCCTTTATCGACACTCAAGTTGAAGATTATCAAAGTTTGATTGCCGGGGTAAAACCGGGTACGGAAGTAATCGTTTTGGATGGGAATCGGGATGCGATCGACCAAATTACTCAAATTTTAGCTCTTCGTACCAATATTGACAGCATTCACATCGTTTCTCACGGTGCTCCGGGTAGCTTGCAACTCGGCGACGTTCGCTTTAGTTTAGATGATATAGAGTGCGATCGGCAGGATCTACAGCAATGGTTTTCGCCACAAACCGACTCAAGGAGCAAAAATCGACCTAATATCCTCCTATACGGGTGTTCCGTAGCAGCAGGCGAGACAGGTAAAGCATTTGTCAAACGCTTGAGTGAGTTAACGGGGGCAAGAGTTGCCGCTTCCCAAAACCTCACCGGAAGTGTAGCAAAGGGCGGGGACTGGGAACTGGAAGTCAGAACCGGGGAAATAGAAACGCCGCTGGTATTTGAAGCCGAAGTATTAGCGGGTTACGAGTATGTTCTGTCTACTTTTGGTGCTGCGACTAATTTTCCCATAACCTACAGTCTCCGTAAAGTTGCCACTGCGGACTTTAACAAAGACGGCAATCTTGACCTAGCCTTTGCCACCACTGGAGAGAATCGCAACGTCTCGATCGCATTGGGAGATGGCACGGGCCAATTTGGCGCTGCCACTAATCTTAACACGAGTCCGCCAAGCGCTCTCACTACCTGGTCTGTCGCTGTAGGCGACTTTAACAAAGACGGTAATTCTGACTTGGTTACGGCCAATTCTTCTACTAACGACGTTTCTCTCCTGTTAGGAAATGGCGATGGCACTTTTGGTGCAGCCACCTACTTTGGTGGGGTGTTAGGTCCCGCTAGCGTCGCTGTGGGAGACTTCAACGGGGATGGCAATTTAGATTTAGCTACAGTCAATCAAACCTCTAACAACGTCTCCATCTTGCCGGGTAATGGTAATGGTAGTTTTGGCGCAGTCACTAATTTGAGCTTGGGGTCAGATTATTATTCAAATCCCTATTTTGTGCTTGTCGGCGACTTTAACAAAGATGGCAAGTCTGACTTAGCGACAGCGAACGTTGGTTATAATAACAGCGTATCAATCCTGTTGCAGAATGCTAATGGCACTTTCGGCGCTGCCACTAACTTTACCGTTGGAAATAGCCCTAAATACATTGCTGTAGGAGACTTTAACGGGGACAACAATCCTGACTTAGCAACCAGCAATGAAACCTCAAATAACGTATCAATACTGTTAGGAGATGGCACTGGAAGCTTTAGTGGAGCTACCAACTTTAGCGTTGGAACACAACCCCTTGCTATTGCTAGTGGTGACTTCAATGCAGATGGAAAAGTCGATTTAGCCACAGCCAACAATACATCGAACGATGTCTCCGTCTTGTTTGGAAGTGGCAATGGCAGCTTTGGGACTGCCACTAATTTTATTGTGGGAACCAATCCCCAAGGTATTGTTGTCGGCGATTTTAACAAAGATGGCTTATCTGATTTAGCTACGGCGAACTTTGGCGGTCAAAACACCTCAATTCTGCTGAATACATCCCCGGCGGTAAATTTTGGGGCTGCAACTTACAGTGCAATAGAAGGAACCGCAGATACAGTAGTCAATATTCCCGTTACTATCAGCGGCACTCCTGACGCTGCTTTAACAGTACCAATTGTCATCGACCCCAGCAGCACAGCCATCCAAAATTCAGACTACACCTTTTCGCCTACTACTGTTACTTTCCCCGCAGGTGCAACAGGTGCCGCACTCACCCAGAATATTGCAGTCACGATAAAACCCGACAATCTCCCTGAAAACGCCGAAACCGCAATCCTCAACTTTGGCCCAATCACCGGAGGCATTGCAGGTACAACAAAACAAACAACATTAACTATTGCTGCTAACGGTAGTGTTTCTTACGCTGTAGCCGCCGATATTGCAAGCATTTCTGAAGGTAATAGCGGCACAAAACCTCTGACTTTCACTGCGACTCGCAGCGGCAACACAGGCGGGGCAAGTAGCGTCAATTATGCAATAGGAGGAACAGCTACAAACGTCAGCGATTACAACAATATTGGCGGCACTTCAGGGGCAACTGCTGCTACTGGCACAATTAATTTTGCCGCCGATGAAACATCCAAAAGCATTACTCTCGATGTATTAGGCGACACCCTAGTTGAACCCGACGAAACCATAGCCGTCACCATTTCAAGTCCCACAGGCCCAGGCGTAACACCGACAATTACCACTGCTACCGCTACCACAACTATTACTAATGATGACAAAGCTGGCTTTACTATTAACCCAACAGCATTAACTACAAGTGAAGTCGGTGGCACTGGTACCTTCACTGTCAAACTCAACTCTCAACCCACTGCTGATGTTGCGATCGATTTGAGCAGTGACAATGTTGCAGAAGGAACTGTTTCAACTAATAGATTAACTTTCACTTCTGCTAACTACGATCAACCGCAACCAATAACAGTGAGTGGTGTTGACGATTTAGTAGCTGATGGCCCTCTACCTTACAAAATTGTCACGGCTGCTGCTGTCAGCACCGATCCTAATTACAATAACGTCGATCCTGATGATATCACCGTCATCAACAGTGACAATGAAACTCCGGGAATTACGGTGAATCCGACGGCGGGATTAACTACGGGTGAAGATGGCACTAAGGCTAACTTTACTGTGGTTCTGAATACTCAGCCAACTGCTGATGTGACTATCGGTTTGAACACGGATAATGTTGCCAAGGGAACAGTTTCGACTAATAGTTTAACTTTCACTCCGGCTAACTGGAATACACCGCAGCCGGTGACAGTAACAGGGGTTGAGGATAGCATTGCTGAGGGCGATATTGACTACAAAATTGTTACGGGGGCTGCTGTTAGTACCGATGCCAATTACAGCAACCGAGATGTAGCGGATGTTAGCATTACCAATAAGGACAATGATACGGCTGGTGTTTCTATTACTCCTACGGAAACAACTGCTACAGAAGGCGGTGCGAATGGCAGTTATGGCATCAAATTAATGTCGCAGCCGATCGCCCCTGTGACGATTAGTTTTGCCAATGGCGATCAAATAAATGCGATCGCACCGATTACCTTCGACACGACTAACTGGAATGTGGCGCAACCAGTCACAGTCACGGCTACAGACGATGCGGTTGTGGAAGGGCCGCACACAGGCAGTATTTCTCATACGGCTGCTAGTGCTGATAGTAAGTATAGTGCGATCCCGATTCCGGGCGTGACAGTGGCGATTACTGATAACGATGTAGCACCGCCAACGCCGACACCCGTCACTCCGACACCGACACCCGTCACTCCGACACCGACACCCGTCACTCCGACACCGACACCCGTCACTCCGACACCAACGCCGACACCCGTCACTCCGACACCGACACCCGTCACTCCGACACCGACACCGACACCCGTCACTCCGACACCGACACCCGTCACTCCGACACCGACACCCGTCACTCCGACACCGACACCGACACCAGTCACTCCGACGCCAACGCCGACAACTGGCACTCCGACGCCGACACCGACACCACCGCCAACTGCTGGTACGATCGACACACAGAAGAATTGGTGCGGCGTAGAAGCTGGATTGGATAAACTTCAGAAAATTCTTGACAACCAATTACAGGCAGTTAACCTACCCATTGTCGGCCCACTGAAGAACATTTCCCCAGATTTTATTAGCAACTTCAAGACTAAGCTAGTCGATGCAGTTAAAAATGGGGCAAATCAAAGTATCAGTCAGTTAGAAAGTAGCATCCGCACAGCACTTGGGCCAGATTTCACAGTCGCTCTAACTGGGAATTCGACACCTGATGAAAACACGTTGCTAATTACCCTTGGCAAACAATATCAGTTTCCCGACATCAATCTCTCTAAAAACTTAGGAGTACCGGCATTAAGCTTAGATGTAGATGGGAAAGCCAAATCAAAATACAACTACAACTTGTCCCTAGGAGTTGGTGTTAGTAAAGATTTCGGCTGTTACATAGATACTGACAAAACCAAGTTAACCGCCAACATTGACTTCGGCCTAAATGACCAATTCAAGGCAAAAGGCAACTTAGGCTTTTTCCAAGTAGACCTCGCCAACGATCCCAAAAAACCGACTAAAGTCGATGCCAACCTCGAAGTCAAGCTGAAGGACTTAGACAATCTTGGTGGGCCCAATGATGGCTCTCGCCTCACCCTGCCAGAACTGCAAGGTAACTATCAGTTCAAAGACTTATTCAATGCCAACTTAAAGAGCAATGCCAATCTCGGTCTCACCGCAAAGACCAGCATCAACGGCAATGCTGCCTTCCCCTCCTATAACTTCGACTTAGCAGTTAATTGGCCGATCCTAAATTACGCTAACGGTCAATTAACCGGGCCGCAAAAGCCCGCAGTTGCATTTAACAATATGCAACTAGATTTGGGGACATTTGTAAACAACTTTGCCAAACCAGTGATTGGTAAAATTTCCGATGTCATTAAACCATTTCGACCAGTTATCAACTTGCTGAATGCCGACACCAAGTTACTGTCTAAACTAGGGATAGCGGGGCCGTTTGATAAAAATAAGGATGGCAAAGTTAGCGTACTAGAACTGGCAGCAAAAATCTCTGGTCGCGATATCGATACTCGCTTTTTAGATGCGGTTGCCAAGGTTGATAAAGTTGTTAATTTGGCAAACCAAATAGCAAACTCTCCCGATAAAATCGACTTGGGTTCCTACACTCTGGGGAATATAGATGTTACCGCTCAAAGTGCTAATCTTCAGAATGCTTCCCCAGTGGCAAAAACTGCTGTACAGCAAACCGCTAAGCAACAAATTAACTCCAAAACAAATGGCAAGGTCAAGGAATTTTTAAATGCTTTACAAGACATTGATGGCTTTGATGTGCCACTCTTGACCAAACCGCAAACCGCGATTCAATTGCTGATAGGTAAACCGGATGTTCCGGTATTCACCTATCAGATGCCCAAACTGGGATTTAACTTTAATATTCGGAAAGATTTTCCGATATGGGGGCCCATCAATGGTTTACTTGAAGGCAAGTTTAGTGCTTCAGCTCATCTAGGATTTGGGTACGACACCTACGGATTAAACCAGTGGAAAAACTCGAATTTTGCTGCGGGTTCTGCTGGCAAAGTTTTGGATGGATTCTATGTAAGCGATCGCGAAAATGCTGACGGCACAGGACGAGATGTTGACGAACTCACACTTGACGCTAGTATTGCGGTGGGTGCTGGGATAGACGCGAAAATTGTCTCCGGTTATGTCAAAGGTGGAATTCAAGGAAAAGTCGGCATCGATTTGATAGATATTGGAGAATTTCAGCCCAAAAAAGGCGGTGACGGCAAAATCCGAACATCGGAAATTACTTCCCGCATCAGCAAACCCTCGCAACTGTTTGATGTAACAGGAAAAGTCAATGCTTTTTTGGGTGCTGAAGTTAAGTCAATTTCAGTGAAAATCTGTAAGAAAACTATTCCAGCAGTAAAAGTTTGGACGCCGTTCGGTCGCAAAACCATCACCCCTGAATTCAACCTACCTTATCCCTGCGGATTAGATTACAAAAAAGTCTACGATAAGAGCTTTGCCACATTTGAGTTAGCTAAGTTTAGTTTAGGGCCGAGTTCTAGCACTAGGGGCAAAGCAATTAACGGTTACATGGCCGGGGCGACAGTCTTCTTCGATGCCAACTTTAATGGAATCCAAGATGAAAACGAACCGTTTTCAATTACTAACGCAGAGGGCAGCTTTGACTTAGATGTCTCTCTTGACCAATTCGACAAAAATAATAGCGGCGACCTTGAACCGGATGAAGGCAAAATTGTACTGATAGATGGCATCAATACCTCTACTTATTTGCCACAGCAAACGCCCCTATTTGCCACACCAGATGCTACTGTCGTCACTCCGTTAACTACCCTATTGACCGAGTTAATCGAGCAAGGTACTGACCCTAATCAGGCGCAAATTCAAGTAAAATCTGCACTGGGAGTGTCGTCAGGAATTGACTTGACTAGCTACGATCCGCTACAGGCAATTACTCAAAACGACCCGAACGGTTTGGCGGTTTATGCAGCACACGCTCAGCTACAAAACACCATTGTTTTGATAACTGATTTAATTAGCGGTGCTTCAAATACCGCGAAAAATGAGATTGCCGATCGCGTAATTTCCGCCGTTGCCAATCAAATTAAATCTGGCACTGTCGATTTAAGCAATTCAACGCAATTGCAGGCCATTATTGAGTCGGCGACAAGCCAACTGCAAGTACCGCAAGTATCTAGTATTGCTTCGGATGTTGCCTCTATTATTGCCGAGGGAAATCAGCGAATTGGTGCGATCGCCTCCAGCAATTCCTCGCCCTCAGATGCCGCGACAGAAATCGCCCGCATACAAAAAGTCGCACAAGGAGAAGTAGCCCAAGATTTACTGCAAGTCGCAGCCGGAAATAAAACGATTCAGTCGGCGATTTCCGAAAATACTGGTGCATCTCTAAATACCAAAATTCAGTCGGCAACAGCTAACAATCCCACAGTCCGCAATACCTTAGATACTGATGAGTCTAGCACACCATCTACACCCGATGAACCATTCCCAGAAAGCGGTATTGAATTCGTTAAAGATGGGGAAAATACTACCGAAAGCACCGATGGCGATGATACCCTCATGGGCAGCGCTAGCGATGATATATTGCGCGGTAAAAAAGGGAATGACCTGTTGTTTAGCCTTGATGGGAATGATTGGATGAATGGCAATCAGGGGAACGACTTAACAGATGGTGGAATTGGGGACGATACGCTTTATGGCGGAAAAGGTTTTGATACTTTGACTGGTGGTGTCAGCAGTGACTTCCTTTCTGGCAATCGAGGTGAAGATATCCTAATTGGTGAAAAAGCCGACGATACTCTCTACGGCGGTCAAGGCAATGATATTCTGCTAGGAGGTCAGGGTAACGATTTCCTCAGCGGCGATTTGGGCCAGGATACCTTAGTAGGGGATGTAGGCAATGATAAATTCTTACTCTCTACCAATTCTGGTATTGATACAATTGATGACTTTGAAGTCGGTCAAGACTTGTTAGTATTGGGTAACGGGTTGAGTTTCTCGCAATTGGCAATTGCCGAAGATAGCGGTTCAACTTTAATTCGGTTTGCCCAAACAGGGGAGATTTTAGCTTCTCTCAGTAGTGTTTCTGCTAGCAATATTAGTGCGGTTAATTTCGGATTGCTTTAAGAAAGATGTGGGTTCAAGCACTTATTCTATCGGACTTTAAAGTAAGTACGTGAAGCGAAGCTATCCCGTAGGGAATCGCCCCTAAAGATGGTAGGAAATAAGTTTTAGGGGCGGGTTTTACCAAAAATAATTGCCTAAAACCAATTATCTCGTAAACCCGCCCCCACCCTTGCCCGAAAATCCGCCAGGGGTTGAAACTAACGGCGGAATCCCATCGCACATCTGTATCAAAAATCCCGCTCTTAATATTTCAGTCTAATCACACTTGCTATTGAACGGTTTTTGTGTCATATTCTCCACCTCGATATCGCTCATCCGCAATATTTTTTAATAAAATTCCCCAACTTTATCAAAACTTTAATTAAATAGGGGTTTATAAAGAAAACTTTATATAGATTTTCTCAAAAAACAGTTATTGTTACTACAACCTTGAGAAAGTGTTTCCGATGTAATTCGCGAAACAGGGGAATCATTGTCTTTTTTTTAGCTATTAGTAGGTGCAGTATGCCAAATTTAAATAATCAAGTTTCACCAAATGCGATCGCCTTTATCGACACTCAAGTAGAAAATTATCAAAGTTTAGTCGCTGGGGTAAAACCGGGTACGGAAGTAGTCGTTTTGGATGGGAACCGGGATGCGATCGACCAAATTACTCAAATTTTAGCTCTTCGTACCAATATTGACAGCATTCACATTGTTTCTCACGGTGCTCCGGGTAGCTTGCAACTCGGCGACGTTCGCTTTAGTTTAGATGATATAGAGTGCGATCGGGATTCTCTACAGCAGTGGTTTTCGCAACGAACCTACTCAATCGGCGACACTCGACCTAATATCCTGCTGTACGGGTGCTGTGTAGCAGCAGGCAAGACAGGTAAAGCATTTGTCAAACGCTTGAGTGAGTTAACCGGGGCGTCGGTTGCGGCTTCCCAAAACCTCACGGGAAGTGTAGCAAAGGGTGGGGACTGGGAACTGGAAGTCAGAACTGGGGAAATAGAAACGCCGCTAGTATTTGAAGCCAAAGTATTAGCAGCTTACGAGTATGTTTTGAATAGTTTTGGTGCAGCTACAAATTTTGGCGCAGGGTCAGGTCCCGGACGTATTAATGTAGGAGATTTCAACGCTGATACTTTCCCCGACTTGGTAATAAGCAACCAGAATGACGACAACGTTTCAATTTTGTTAGGGAATGGCACAGGGGGTTTTGGCACAGCTACCAATTTTGCCGTAGGTTCAAGTCCGGGTTACGTCACATCGGGACTGTTTAACAATGATAATTTCCCCGACTTAGCAGTAGTAAATAGTAGTAATATCTCAATTCTGTTAGCAAATGGTACTGGTGGCTTCTATGTAGGTAATGATTTCAATGTGGGTAATACTCCCCTTTCAATAGCTGTCGCGAACTTTAACGCCGACACTTTCCTCGATTTAGCAGTGGTAAACGCTAACCCTCAAGGTGCTTCTGGTAGCGTCTCAATTTTGTTGGGAAATGGTGCTGGCAGCTTTGGGGCTGCCACTAATTTCAATGTTGGTGCCATTCCTGGTTCCATTGTTGTAGGCAACTTTAACGCTGACAGTTTCCCCGACTTAGCGGTTGGCAACAGCTTCTCTAATAATGTCTCAATTCTGTTAGGAAATGGTACGGGTGGATTTAGTGCAGCTCCTAATGTTGGGGCTGTACCAACTCCAAATTCGATCGCCACTGGGGACTTTAACGGAGACAATTTCCTCGACTTAGCCACAGCTAACGGCGGTTCTAACAGTGTGTCAATTCTATTGGGAAATGGCACTGGTGGCTTTGGCCCGGCCACTACTGTTAACGCAGGGGCAGGGCTTAACGGCATTGTGGTGAAAGACTTTAGCGGAGATGGCAGACTTGACTTAGCAGTTACAGGAACCAGCGGCGCTGCAATTTTAGTAGGCAACGGCAATGGCGGTTTTAGTTCACCCATTAACTTTGCTGCAGGGACAAGTCCAATTTCCCTTATTTCAGGCAACTTTAATGCTGACACTCTCCCCGATTTGGCAGTAGCGAACAACGGTTCAGGTAACATTTCGGTGCTGCTGAATACACCCACTACAGTATCCTTCGTTCCTCCCAAAATAGGCAACACTTACAACGTCAATGAAGGCACAACCGACACAATAATTGATGTCCCGGTTACTATCAGCGGTGGCACTCCCTTAAGTGATTTAAATGTACCCATTGTCATCGATACCAGCAGCACTGCTACTCAAGGTGCAGACTACACTCTTTCAACCACATCCCTTACTTTCTCAGCAGGCACTACTACTCTCACCCAAAATATTGGTGTCACTATTAAAGCTGACAATATCGTTGACAGTAACGAACAGTTAGTTCTCAATTTTGGTGCGATTACAGGCGGTGTTCCCGGCGGTACGAGTCAAGTGAAAGTGGCTATATTGGACAGGAATAGTTCTTACTCAATTGTCGCCGACAATCCTACCATTACCGAAGGCAATACTGGCAAAACTCCTGCGACATTTACTATTACTCGCAGCGGTAGCACGGAACTTTGGAGTACCGTAGATTATGCCATTACTGGAACTGCGACAAACGACACTGATTACAACAATATCGGCGGCACTTCTGGCGCAACTGCTGCTACTGGCAAAATCAGTTTTGCTGCGGGAGAAACATCCAAGACTATTACTTTGGATGTGTTGGGAGATGGCAATATAGAACCGGATGAAACTGTTGCCATTACTTTATCAAATTCAGTTTCACCGGGTGGCGCACCGACTATTGCGACGGCTACCGCTACCACAACTATTACTAATGATGATACTGCCGGCATCACTGTCAGTCCAAAAGCAATATCAACAACCGAAGCTGGGGGAAAGGCAGAGTTTACTGTCAAATTAAACGCTGCACCAACTGCTGACGTTACCATCGATTTGAGTAGTTCCAATCCAGCAGAGGGAACAGTTTCTCCTAATAGCTTAACTTTTACTCCCGCTAACTACGGTGAACAAACAATAACGGTGAGTGGTGTTGACGATTTGGTAGCTGATGGCCCTCAAGCTTACAAAATAGTCACGGCTGTTGCTGTGAGTACCGATGTTAATTACAAAAACCTCGATCCTGATGATGTCGCCGTCACCAACAGTGACAATGAAACTCCGGGAATTACGGTGAATCCGACGGCGGGATTAACTACTGGTGAAGATGGCACCAAGGCTAACTTTACTGTGGTTCTAAATACTCAGCCGACTGCTGATGTGACTATCGGTTTGATCAGTGACAATATTGCCGAAGGAACAGTTTCGACTAATAGTTTAACTTTCACTCCTGCTAACTGGAATACACCGCAGCCAGTGACAGTAACAGGGGTTAACGATAGCATTGTTGACGGCGATATTGACTACAAAATAGTCACGGCGGCTACTGTTAGTACAGATGCGAATTACAGCAACAAAGATGTAGCGGATATTAGCATTACCAATAAGGACAATGATACCGCTGGTATTTCTATTACTCCCACGGCAACAACTGCTACTGAAGGCGGCGCGGCGGGCAGTTATGCGATCGAGTTAACGTCTCAGCCGATCGCCCCTGTTACCATTAACTTTAATGCCGGAAGTGAAATAAATACGATCGCGCCTGTTATCTTTGACAGCACGAATTGGGATGTTGCCAAAACTGTCACTGTCACTGCTACCGACGACAGCAAAGCCGAAGGCACGCACAGCGGCACGATCGCTCACACTGTTATCAGTACCGACACTAAGTATACCGGCACGGCTATTCAGGATGTAAATGTAGCTATTACCGACAACGAGACAGCAGGTGTCAGCATTTCTCCCACGCAAACAACTGCTACAGAAGGCGGTGCGAATGGCAGTTATGAGCTTAAGTTAAGGTCGGAGCCGATCGCCCCTGTTACCATTAACTTTAATGCCGGAAGTGAAATAAATGCGATCGGGACAATGACCTTTGACAGCACTAACTGGAATGTTGCCAAAACTGTCACTGTCACCGCTACCGACGACAGCAAAGCCGAAGGCACGCACACGGGTATGATCGCTCACACTTCTGCCAGCACCGATACCAAGTATAACAACCTGACGCTTTCTCCTGTGACTGCCACGATTGCTGACAACGATGCCGCAGGTGTGACTATTTCACCAACGAGTACAACTGCTACCGAAGGTGGTGCCAATGGCAGTTACAGCGTTCAACTAACTTCTGTGCCGAGTGCGCCAGTGACGATTAGTTTCGGCAATGGCAATCAAATTAATGCGATCGCTGATGTTACTTTTGACTCTACTAACTGGAATGTGGCGAAACCAGTGACTGTAACGGCGAAAGACGATGCGGTTGTTGAAGGAAATCATACAGCCAGTATTTCTCATACGGCCCAGAGTGCTGATAGTAAGTATAGTGCGATCGCGATTCCGGGCGTGACAGTGGCGATCGCTGATAACGATTTAGCGCCAGAACCGGGCGGTGGTGGCACTGTAGAAGAACCAGGCGGTGGTGGCACTGTAGAAGAACCAGGCGGTGGTGGCACTGTAGAAGAACCAGGCGGTGGTGGCACTGTAGAAGA
>NZ_JAUBRB010000003.1:131228-193837 GCF_036701585.1 Microcoleus sp. POL10_C6
ACCAGGCGGTGGTGGCACTGTAGCAGGCAACCCAAACATATTCCCGATCGGATTACCGAAATCTAATGAAACTCCTTTGGGAATGCCGATCTCTGTCGATCTGCCTCTTAGTGTGCCTCCCACGGTAAGTTTTTCCCAAGCTACTTACAAAGTCCAGGAAAGTTCCACAGGAGTCGTTCAGGCAGAAATTACTCTCACTCGCACTGGGGATCTAGACAAAATTTCCAGGGCGTACATACAACCTGTTACTGGTGGTTCAGCGACTTTGGGAACAGATTGGAAATTTGCCTCCAGTTACTCTGGTCAAGTCACCTTTAACCCAGGTGAAAATACTAAAACTTTCACAATTGACATCTTGCCGGATAGTCAAGCTGAAGGAACAGAAGAAGTCGCGTTTCGGATTGCTAGTGCGGATAATGCCAATATTGGCACTCAAAGCTCTACCACCTTGCAAATTCTGGATAAAGTTTTCACCAACGAACTCGCCGATCTGAAAATACCTGGTTTTGTCGGCCCTAATGCCTGGGGAGACTACGACAATGACGGCGATTTGGATCTGTTGGTGATGGAAGGAGGTAGTTTACAAAACAACTATTATCAATCTTTTCCCCGATCGCAATACATTCCGAAAGTGTACAGCAACGAAGGCGATCAAGGCTTTAAACCAGTTGATATAGGGCTGCCTCCCGTTTATGGAGGTGTGATTCAGGAAAATGGGAAGAATCATGATGCCAAACCTTCTGCTACGTGGGGAGACAGCGACAATGATGGCGATCTCGATATCTTGCTCATAGGCGTAAGAAAAGAGATAAACTCCTCTGGTACGGAGAGCTATATCCCCACCACAACACTGTGGGCGAACCCAAAGATTGAGAACAATCGACCCCCTAACTCAACCGGGGACACCACTAAATTTGCTCCAGCGGCAAGGCTGCCTGGTATGTTCAACGGTTCTGCTGATTGGGGAGACTACAACAACGATGGCAGAAAGGATCTTGTACTCACAGGCGATACGAGTTCAGGCTACATCGCCAAAGTGTTCCGTAACGAACGCATTGACTTTGGCGGTGGCATTCCCTTTAACTACGGCACTAGCTTTGAGGAGGAGACTGGGGTAAACTTGCCCGGTGTTATTGGCAATGCGGCTTGGGGAGATTACAACAACGATGGCAAACAGGATATCTTGCTGGCAGGCAACACCGGTTTAAAAAACAACAACGGTTTAGCAATTTACGTCGCAAAATTGTATCAAAACACTGGCAATGGCTTTACCGAAGAGAGCAACCCACTTCTGCCAAATCAAATCCCCGGCTACCCTATTGATTACGGTGCATTCGGAGACTCCAACAACGATGGCAAACTAGATATCTTGCTAACAGGTGGAAAGATTGGGTCGTCGCCCTATAGCTTTACCACGGTGCTCGTGAACAGCAGCTATGGGGAGACTAAGTTTGGGGGTGGTCAGATTCCATCAAGGCCTGGTGCTGGTTTCGGTACTTGGGGAGACTACGACAATGATGGCGATTTGGATATCCTGCTGACAGAAAGCGATGAGTCGGGTAAAAGTGTCGCCAATGTTTACAAAAATGAGTCAGGCTATACATCGATCGCGGATTCAGGGCTGCCTAATAATGTTGCCAGCCCTAGTTCTTGGGGAGATTACAACAAAGACGGCAGACTCGATATTGCACTCACGACAAGAGATGATTCATCTTTTCCGGGTGGCAGCTTTGTCAAAGTCTACCGCAGCAACACCCCTGATGCGAACACCCGACCCTCTGCACCTCAACCTCAATTTTTACAGTCTCATACTATTTCAGAAGAAGGAGTTGTATTAAGTTGGCGGCCAGCACAGAGTAGTACCTCAATCGACGGTAAAACTCTGGACTCTAAAACTCCTGATCGGGGTTTAAGTTACAACCTGCAAGTTTGGACTACTCGTCCCAATCCCAACGGTGGTGATAAGCCCCCCATTAAAGAGTACATTGTTGGCCCCATGTCCGGTGATGACGGAACTCGGCAAGTAGTGCAGTTGGGGAATGTCAACCAAGCCAAGATCAACCAAAACTATGGGGAGTACAATTGGCTGCTCAAGCCAGATTACTTAATCCCTGGACAAACTTATAACTGGAGTGTACAGGCGATCGACAGTGCTTGGGCGGGTTCACCCTTTGCCCAAGGAGAATTTAAAGCCCCCGATATCAAACCAACCCTCACTATCACTGCTACAGATCCAAATGCGGCGGAAACAATCCCTGCAACCGAAGAACCCAATCCTGGAAAATTCACTATTACCCGTACTGGTGGCAACCTCGCTAAGCCGCTGGATGTCTATTACAAAGTGGATAATCGGCTCGATAATATAACCTACACTCCCATACCTGATACTGCTATACCCGGTATAGATTACCAATTGCTTTCCGAGTCCGGTAATTTCTTGCAATCTAACGAGTCCGGCAACTTTGTCACCATTCCAGCCGGTAAACGCAGTGTCAACATGGTTGTCAAGGTCAACGACGATAACCTGGTAGAAGGCGACGAGAAAGTTTTTATTACCTTACATTCTGACTACTCCCAAAAGGTAGGCGATCCCTCTCGTGCTATTGTGACGATCGCGGACAACGACCCCAATAACCCGCCTGGAGGTACTGTTATTGACGGCTATATCTCCGGTGCCACTGTCTTCCTCGATGCCAACAAAAACGGCATACTCGACACCAACGAACCATCCACCACAACCGATTCAGGCGGTAAATTCAATCTCAACATTCCCTTCGACATTTTCGACACCAACAACAACGGAGAAATCGACCCATCAGAAGGCAATCTAGTAGCCATAGGAGGCATTGACACCGCCACCGGATTACCCCTAGAAACACCAGTCACCGCACCCCCAGATGCGAGTGTAGTCACCCTCTTAACCAGCTTAGTCGCCGACTTAATCGACAAAGGAATTGAACCAGAAGAAGCCCAATCTTTAGTCAAAGCCGGCCTTTCCCTCCCCGCCGATGTTGACCTAACTAGCTTAGACCCTATCTTAGCCACCAACAACAACCAACCAGCGGGCGTCCAAGTCTTATCCGAAATGGTGAAAGTCCAAAACTTCATCACCCAAACTAGCGGTTTGATTGACGGTGCTTCCAGTGCAGCTAACAACGATATTGTCAAAGCTGTTGTCAGTTCAATTACGGCTCAAATTCAATCCGGTACAGTCTTAAACCTGAGTAATCCAGCAGCCTTAGAACCAATCATTCAGCAAACTGCCGCTAAAATCCAGCAAATAGACCCCAGTTTCAACAGTCAACAACTCAGCCAAATTACATCGCAATCCGCGACAGTAATGGCAACAGCCAATCAACGCATTGATGCGGCTGTCTCCAACCCAACAGCAACATCAATTCCTGAATCACTTGCCCGCCTCCAACAAGTAGCCTTGGGCCCAACAACTCAAGACTTCAAATCAGTTGGTGCAGGAAATAAACCTATTTCCCAGGTAGTTGCTGACAATACTGGTACTGCTTTAGATAGCAGAATTGAAGCTGTCATCTTGCCTGTTGGGATTGCCACTCCTGTTGTCAGCGGTGATGCAGATTTGGGCAGCAATTCCCCGAATGCAATTCTCGGTACCAATGGCGACGATATCCTGACTGGCGACAGCGCGAATAATGTGTTGATGGGGATGAGGGGCAATGATTCCCTTGATGGCGGCATTGGAAATGACTCGGTTTTCGGTGGCAAAGGTAGCGATACAATCCTGGGAAGTAGCGGTGATGATGTTTTATTTGGCAATCGCGGTGCTGACATTTTGAATGGCGATGATGGTAATGATATTCTCTACGGAGGTAAGGGAGATGATTTGCTCACGGGCGGTTTAGGAATTGATAGTTTGATAGGAGGAAGGGGAGTAGATAAGTTCTTACTCTCTACCAATTCCGGTACTGATACGATTACTGATTTTGAAGTCGGTAAAGATTTGTTAGTATTGGGTAACGGGTTGAGTTTCTCGCAATTGGCGATTGCTCAAGATAGCGGTGCAACATTAATCCGGTTGGCACAAACAGGGGAGATTTTAGCTTCTCTCAATGGTGTTTCTGCTAGCAGTATTAGTGCGGTCAATTTCGGATTGATTTAAGAGCGATTTCGGGTCAAGCAATTGTTCTAATAGTTCGCTCGATCCCCCCTAGCCCCCCTTAATAAGGGGGGACAAGAGTATTCAAAGTCCCCCTTATTAAGGGGGATTTAGGGGGATCTGGCCTCGGCGGTAAACGAGAGATAAAGAGGGTTTTAGACTTAAGTTGACACCAATGCCCTAAACCGTATTACTTACAAATCAGCACCGCTGATATCGCATTCCTGGTAACTGCGAAACTAATCCCAACAATTCCAACTGCAAAAGTATACTAGAAACTCTTCCCGTTTCTAATCCCGCTGCTTCCACAATTGTATCAAAAGAAATCGGCCCCGATTCGATCGCACTTAACACCTTAGCCAATTCCGGCTCCAACGGCGGCCCTTGCTTCTCAACCGTCGGATTTGGGGGAAATAGCGACAACTGCTCGGCTCTATCCAATTTTGGCATAGCTCCGAGCATTTCCAGCAACCTGTCTTCGCTTAACAGTCGATCGCTACTCGGCAGAATCGGATGAGCACCTTTACTCAGCAACTCCAAACAACCAAAAGAACGCTCATCATCCAATCTTGCCGTCAAAACATACACATCCCGGCAAAAATCATTTGCTTGATAAGCAGTAATTAAAGCCCCAGATTTATGCGGAGCTTCTATCACGATTGTAGCGCGACTTAAGCCAGCAATTATGCGATTTCGGCGCGGAAAATTAGTTCTATTCGGTTGAGTCCCCGCCGGATATTCACTAATTACCAATCCCTGCTGCAAAATGCGATCGCACAACCTCTCATTTTGTTTAGGATATACAATATCTACTCCCGTCCCCACTACTGCGAAAGTCCTTCCTCCCGCCTCCAAACAGCCTGTATGAGCCTCTGTATCAATACCAGCCGCCAATCCCGAAACCACAGTAAAACCGCTTCTAGCCAAAGCCGTACTAATTTTGCGAGTCCACCTTCTGCCGTATTCCGAAGGGCTGCGAGTACCAACCATTGCCACTGTCGGTGTAATTCCTTGATTCTCTTTTACATCAACTAAACCGCGATAATACAACACTGGTGGCGGATTGGGAATTTCCAATAATAAGCGGGGATAATCTGGATCGGCGGGCGTCCAAAAACAGGGATTTTTTATAAGATGTTTTTCGATAAATTCTTGGGGATTGAGTTTAGTGCGTTCTTGCACAATGGTTTCAATTATCTGCTTGCCGAACCCTTCGATTCGCATTAAATCTACTGGTTTTGCCATCCAAGCTTCTGCCAAACTCTTGAAATTTTGGTGCAATCTCTGCAACAAAATCGGTCCGATACCGTTAATTTGCGACCATGCCAACCAGTAAGCGCGTTCTTCTAGCAACGAGTTACCCTCAACTTATCTGAGAATAATTTTATCATCTTCGGTGGAATGAATATAGTAGGGAAACGGCACGGCCCTGTCCTGTATTCCTTGGGTAGGGAAATGGCACTGCCGTGTCCTGTATTTTCACAGATGTCCGGGTAAAGAAATGGCACTGCCGTGTCCTGTATTTCCACAGATTTAAAACTGTTATATATTTTTTTACGAACCGCGAAGGCGCTAATAACGCGAAGAGAATTAAGAGGGAAGTTGACAATTACTGGCTAGGTTTTCCAATCAACGAAACGGGCGTAAATATAAGCAATAATTTCTCCGATCACAGTCCGAAAACCTTCGCTCGATTTCCACCATTCTTGTGGGTTGTAATCTTGCGATTCAGCAGCTATAATCCCGACTTTAATGTCAGGATTCAGGACTTCTTTGAAAACAATCCAACTTCTGCGGGCGTGAGGGCCAAAGGAATAAAGATTAATTGATTCAACTTTTATGGCAGAAGCAGCCAGCCAATCGCGAAGTGCGATCGCCGAAGCAGCAGTGCGGTGTTTGACAACACTCGCTGCTGGTACTGCTACTACTTGGTTTGTATCAAATCCTAGCGCAATAAAAGTCGCGGCAGTTAGTTCGGCATAATTTTTATATTCAGCAAGATAGAAGCCTTTACTTAAAGGAACTCCTGTGGTAATTAATTGGCGGTATTCGCCTTTTTTGAATTCGGCGATCGCACTTTCGATCGCATAATCCGGCAACCAGCCTTCGACAACCAATATATCTGCTTTAATCGGCGCATTTACAGCCAAAAACGGATGGATATTTGTGAGAATTAAGAGCATTAAAATTATCAATCCCGTGCTTGCAATTACCCAACCTTCCCTGGTAATTACCCACATTTCTTGACGACGGATTAGACGAATTCTCATTTTAACTCGATCTAGATGTTTTCAGGTATGGAGGCAGATTCGGCGAGACTGGGGAAGAGGGAAATAGTGGGAAAGTGATAGAATTTCCCAATGCCCCATGCCCCATTCCCAATCCCCCATTCCCAAATTATTGGTGTTTCAGATACTCAAAAACGCTTTTATCCCCAATATCCTGCGACATCGGTTGAAAAAACTTACGTACAGCAAAGATGATAAACAAAGCCGCCCAAACTGCCAGCAAAAATTGTTCATTTTCGGCTGACAAAAATCCAAAAATATGTCCTAAAATTAACAGAGGAACTCCCGGAGTCAAAAACTTAGTTTCGAGGCGATTAAAGCAGAATGCTTCCTTAAAATAAATGCCATTTAAGGCGGCAAAAGTAAAGCCAATTCCCCACAACGTGGCGGGATGTTCGTACACTGCTAAAGCTAGAGGTTGGCTGCTTTGTAGGGCGACAAACAATGCTGCCGCGCCGCCGATCGCCCAAAACGCCTGTAGTGTTCGATGCAGCGCAATCATGTAAATGTGAATAGTTGCCAAGCTGACGCCTAAAGCTATCCAGAAACAAGCAAAAACAGGCGTTACAGCTTGGATTGCCATCGGGTTGTCGCCCTGTTGTAGCACCAGAGTAGTGCCGACCGCAAAACACAGCGCCGCCACCCCCAATCCGGCACGGTAAATCAATACTCCCGTGCGATCATTTTGAGTAATCGTAAATTCGCCGAATTGTCCTTGATAGACTGGCGATTCATCAGGTGATTTCAGTAGTTGCATAATAGCTTCCTCCTATCAGACACGAATGTACTTCTGCCAAGATATACTTTATTGATAAACCGAGCCAGCGAGACCGAGCGATGCCTAAATTTAACAAGCCTAAACTTAACCAGCCTAAAGTTAACAAGTCTAAAGTTAACAAGTCTAAAGTGGACGATCGCCCAAAGCAAAGCCAATCCCTTCCTTCACAATCCGAACTTCCTCCAGTTCAGCTTGATGAAACCATTGTAGCAGGCAGAAGACCGAAACCGGTCAACGACTTTCAGAGCCTGCTGGAGGAATTATCCGAATTGAGAGCGGGGTTCGATCCAGAAATGTTAGCGCATCTCGATAAAAATATGCCATTTAATACCAAGCAATTTGAAACTAAAATCAGTAAGATTTTGGGGTCAAAAAATATTGATTTCAACCTAAAAAATTCACTCAAATATCTAGATTACATCAAGCAAAATATTCAACTCCCCTGCCACGTTACCGGCATAGAAGAGTTTGAATGGGAAGAAGAATATACAATGGGTTCGGGCAGCAAAAAAGAATATGCACGGCTCAAAAAAACTCAACCTTCTTATACTGATAGATTCACAATTAATCAGTTGGAGGATTTGGTGCTTCAGGAAGAAGGCATATTTGTGGAAGTGCAGCGCGTCAGCGATCGCCAAAAGTTTATGTTGCCTTTATCAGAGTTAGAATCAGTTGATGTAATCTCCCGCAACAATCAGTTATTAGATGATTATGCCGTGTGGTTTATCAATTATTAAGGAAGAGTGGGGGATGGGAAGATGGGAAGAGGGGAAGAGGGGGAGAGGGGAAGAGTGGGAGAGTGGGCGATGGGGAGAGTGGGGGATGGGAAAAATCTTCCTTCTTCCTTCTCCCCTCTTCCTTCTTCCGACTTCCATCGGACTGACATCCGTTACATCCGTTACATCCGTCGAGCGAATCCGTTGCCGAACTTCCTTCTTCCTTCTTCCTGACATCCGTTACATCCGTCGAGCGAATCCGTTGCCGAACTTCCTTCTTCCTTCTTCCTTCTTCCTTCTTCCTTCTCCCTTCTTAATTAAATGGAAGCTGGCAAGTGCGAGCGCGAAACCAAAGCCAAAGCTTCAACCAAACTGCGAACAGCCGCAATCATCGCCACTTCGCTATTAAGTTGGCTGACAGCAGAACCAACACCAACACCAGCAGCACCGGCTCCAATAGCGAGGGGTGCGGTGACGCTGGAGATACCGGAAGCGCAGAGTACGGGGACGGATACGGCGCGGGAAATTTCAAAGGCTGCAGCCAAAGTAGGCGCTGCTTTTTCAATTAATCCCAAGGTGCCGGCGTGAATTGGTTGGGCGCTGGTGCCACCTTCGGTTTGGATGATGTTAGCGCCAGCTTTGACTAATTCAATTGCTAACTGCACTTGTTTGTCGAGTGCCAAAATGTGCGGAACTGTCACAGAAAGAGTGATGTTCGCAAATAGCGATCGAGTTTCGCGAGTCAACTGCAAAACTTCCTCAGCTTCAAAGCGGCGGCCTACTGCGTAGAAAGCATCAAAGTTACCAATTTCAATCAAATCAGCGCCAGCTTCTACCGCAGGCACAAACTTTTCCGGTTCCACAGCCGATACACAAATTGGCAAATTTGTCAACTGTTTTGCCATCAAAACCAAATCGCGATCGGCAGCAATATCGACAAAGGAAGCACCGCCGAGATCCGCTGCTTTGACGACAGCAGCAACGTTGGCGGCATCAAAATTATTTAAACCGCTGATAATTTTCAGGGCGCGACCTTGCTCAAATGCGCGCTGCAATTTAGAATTTACACTCATCGTTAGTTTTCCAACTCAAAAAATTTCTTAGACTCATTTTGACACGAATTAGAACAATTTTTGATTTTTAATTCTTAATTTTTAATTACTACGCGGCTGGCGAAATTTGTAAACATCTTTGATAACTTGTGCCCAGCCGTCAGAGAGAGATTCGAGAATCCGAGATCCCTTTTCTTTCGTCGCCGCCGTCGCATCGCCCAACACACCACTTTCAGTCAACTCTCGCGTCAGCCAAGCAAAAGGTAAATTCCCTTCCATACTCAGCAAACTGTCTGTTGGTAAACCCTGCGGGTACTCGCAAACAGCCAGTTCCATTTTCACCTGTTCGGGCAAAATTGACAACATCAAACTCGTTTCTGCATCGCCCGCGTGAATTCCGAACTCCAATTCCTTCGCAGTTAATAATTCAGCAGCCACATTCGGAACGCCCCAAACAAACAGCGGAAAAACAGAAAGATCCTGATATTTTTGATGAATATCCCGCGCCGCAATTTCCATTACCTGTGGCTGTCCGCCGTGACCATTCATTAACACTAATTTTCTAAATCCAGCTTGATAAATACTGTCCGCAATTTCACTGATTACTGCTAAAACAGTCTGAGCACTGAGCATAATTGTACCGGGAAAATGGCAGTGTTCGTTCGACTTGCCATAGTACAAAGGTGGCAAAGCATACGCGGGAATATTTGCCTCTAACTTTGCCAGCGCTTTGCCTGTCACCGCCGCGCTAATTGCCGCATCTACAATTAAAGGCAAATGGGGGCCGTGTTGTTCGATCGCACCTAGCGGCTGAATTATCACCGTGTTTTCCTTATCCAGCATAGACTGAATTTCTGTCCAAGTTAGATAGGGAAAAAAGCGCGATTGTGGAATAAAATTGTGCATATTGTGGCGACAATAGTAAAAGTAAGCAAGGCAATCAATTAACCTGAAAACTAAAAATAAATTCCCTAGATAGCTAGTAGATAAATGATGCTGTCTCTCCGTAGATGCTATAATTTATAGCAGATGCTTTAAGAGGGCGCTGATGTACGCTCGCCAGCTCAGACCGAAAGACATAGATACCACTAATTGATGGAAGCTTGGCCAACCCCACAAACTAATTTAACCGACATTCCGATCGCCGAGGAACTGTCGCGCCGCATTCCTCGATCGCACGATCACAAAGCAGAAAACCGAGCGCTGCAAACGCTTGCCCGACAATTGGCAACCTCACCCCACAGGCTGCTCAAAACACTGGTGGCGATCGCTAAAGATTTGTGCGACGCAGGAAGCGTCGGAGTCTGCTTACTAGAAGAAAATGCCAGTTCCGAACAAATATTTCGGTGGGAGGCATTGGCGGGCGCGTGGGAAGCAGCAGAAGATACAAACACACCCCGCAAATTGCGTTTGTCGGGAACCCCGCTCAATCGCCAAACTCCTCAGCTTTACTTCGCTCCCGAACAATATTTTACCGACTTACAGCAGCTAGAATTGCCGATCGCCGAAGCATTAGTCGTGCCACTGGAAGCAGAAAATCAATCGCTGGGGGCAATATGGATTGTATCTCACGATGCCGATCGGCAATTCGATGCCGAAGACTTGCAGATCGCCATCGCCCTAGCAGACTTTGCCGTTGCCGCCGTACAAATCGATCGCGCCCATCAAACCAAAGAAGCTTTGCGAGAAAGCGAAGAACGCTGGCAGCTAGCCTTGCAGGGCAACAACGACGGCATTTGGGATCAGAACCTGCAAACAAATTGCCAGATTCTGAGCGATCGGTGTTTAGAGATTTTGGAACGTCGGCCCGAAGAAGTCAAAAACTTCAGCCAATATTTGAGCTACATTCATCCCGATGATTTGGAGATGATGCAAAGCAATTGGCAGCAGCACTTAAATCGAGAAACCTCACATTACTGCTGCGAGTACCGCGTTCGCTGTCCCGACGGCCGCTACAAATGGGTTTTAGCCAGAGGGCGAGCAATTTGGGACGAGTCAGGCAATCCCCTGCGGGCTGTGGGTTCCGTGACAGATATCACGGATCGCAAACAAACTGAAATTGCCTTGAAACAAAGCGAAGAACGTTTGAGCGTCGCCATCGAAGGCTCAGGCATGGCAACCTGGGATTTAGACGTGCGAACAAATCGACTAATTTGGTCGGCGACCCATTTCAGCATTTTGGGCTGCGAACCGCTACCGGGTGGCGAAGCAAGCGCGGCTTTGTGGAAAAACTGCGTGCATCCAGACGACTTAAAGCAAGTCCTACAGGCAATAGAAACAGCTCGGCAAACCCGATCGCTCTACTCCCCCGAATACCGCATCATCCGGGCAGACACACGAGAAATCCGCTGGTTGAGCGCGTTCGGCCGCTATCTCTACGACGAGGCAGGCGAAGCAGTGCGGTTTATCGGAGTATTATTTGATGCTACCGATCGCAAAAAGGCCCAACTCGCGCTGCAACAGAGTGAGCAAACCGTGCGCCGTCAACTTGTAGAGATAGAGTCGCTCTACCAAACAACTCCCGTGGGTTTGGCCGTTTTAGACACAGATTTGCGGTTCGTGCGGATCAACCAGCGGTTTGCCCAAATGAACGGCCTGGCCGTCGAAGCGCACATCGGCCGCACCCTGCGCGAAATTGTCCCCGACTGGGCAGACACAGCCGAACCTTTGTTGGGCCACCTTCTAGACACCGGAGAACCGATCCGGAATTTTGAACTCACGGGTAAAACTAGGGCTCAACCTACTGTCGTTCGCACTTGGCTCCAGAATTGGTGGCCGCTCAGAGACAGGGGCGGAGAGATTGTCGGGATTCATATCGTGGTACAGGAAATTACCGCTCGCAAAATGGCCGAACTCGCCTTGCAAGAAAGCTACAACCGTTTCCAATTAGCTACAAGGGCGATCAACGGCATGGTGTTTGAGTGGGATTTGGCAGCAAACTCAGTTTACCGTTCCGAGGGACTGTTCTCGATCGTCGGTGTCAACCCAGAGGATGCACCGGCAACAGCAGAGTGGTGGAGAGAACGCATCCATCCCGTCGATGTGGCACGCATCCAAGCCGGGGGGCAATCAATCTTTAATATTCCGGATCGCTATGAAATCGAGTACCGAGTCCGGCACCAAGACGGGCGCTGGATCGATGTTTCGGAGCGCGGCTGTTTGATCCGCAACCAGCAAGGTGAAGTGACCCAAATAGTCGGCTTCACCAGCGACATTACCCAGCGCAAACAAGCAGAAGCAGCACTGTGCGATCGTGAAACCCACCTGCAGTTGATTCTCGACAGCGCCAAAGACTACGCCATCTTCACCCTCGACATCGGCGGACACATTACCAGTTGGAACGCAGGGGCCCAGAGATTGCTGGGCTATTCCGAAACTGAAATCGTCGGGCAGCACGGACGCATCATCTTTACTCCAGAAGACTCAGCAGCACGAATGCCGGAAGCAGAAATGCACATCGCCCTGACTCAGGGAAAGGCAGAAAACGAGCGCTGGCACCTCCGCAAAGACGGCAGCCGCTTGTGGGGCAGCGGGCTGGTGATGCCCCTGCGCGACGCAGACGGCGAGGTGCAAGGTTTCCTGAAAATTATGCAGGACAAAACCGAGCGCCGGCAAATAGAAGAAGCACTGCGGCACAGCGAAAATCTCTATCGCACCCTCGCCGATGGTGTCCCGGAATTAATGTGGATCAACACCGCCGACGGCAGGTTAGAGTTTTGCAACCAACACTGGAAAAGCTACACCGGGATGATGCCAGAATTGCCGATGCCTGCGCCGGTGCTGCAATTATTTCATCCTGATGATCTGCCAACAGTTGTCGCCACGCGCACTCCTGCGATTGAAGCAGGGGAAGCCTACGAATTCGAGTGTCGGGTACGCAGGTTTGATGGTAATTACCGCTGGCATCTAGCGCGACTTGTGCCCGTCAAAAACAGGGGGGGAAAGGTGGTGCAATGGGCTGGTATCGGCATTGATATTGACGATCGCAAACGAGCCGAAGAAAGCTTAGCAGAAAGCGATCGCCGCTTCCGCTTTCTGGCTGAGTCGCTGCCTCACCTGATTTGGAACGTAAGCTCAGCCAGGGAAATTCGCTTTACCAATAAACAAAGATGGTTGGAATATCTGGGAATGTCTTACGAGGAAGCCGCTCAAAGCAATTGGGAATCGCTAGTCCCGCCCTCGGATTTGGCAGAATCTTGGGCCCGCTGGGAAGAATGTCTAATCAGGGGAGAAGTTTATCAAATGGAGCTGCGCCTGCGGCGGGCAGTAGACAAGATGGAACGCTGGCATTTGTCCCGCGCCGTGCCAATTCGCGACGCAGCCGGCCAGATTGTCGAGTGGATCGGCACAAACACCGATATTCACGATCGCAAACAAGCCCAACTTAACGAGCAGTTTCTCTCTGATCTCGAAGTTCGCTTGCGGCAGCGCTTCAACCCCGCAGAAATGTTGTCGGAAGCGATGAACAGTCTGGGAGAATATTTAAAGGTCGATCGCTGCATCTGGCACGAAATTGATGTAGAAGCCGATCGGGCAATTGTCGAGCAAGACTGGCATCAGTCCGACCTTGCCAGCACCGTCGGCATCTATAAAATCTCAGACTTTAAGATGCCAGAACTTAAAGCTCTCTCTATCGCAGGTCAAACAGTTGTCATCTCAGATATCGCTAATCACCCCCATACAGCGCATTTGGTCGATAACTACGGTGCCGTGTCGGTTCGCGCTTTGGTCGATGTTCCCTGCCTTCAGGAAGGGCGCTGGGTGGCTCTTTTGGTGGTGACATCAAAGGTGGTTCGTCACTGGCGGCCCGATGAAGTTTGGCTGATGCAAGAAGTGGTGGCCCGCCTCTGGACGGTGATCCTGCACGCGCGAGCCCTGCAGGATCTGCACGAAAGCGAGGCTCGGTTCCGCGCTCTAGCTGACAACATCGCTCAGTTGGCCTGGATGACAGATGCCACCGGCTGGATTTTCTGGTACAACCAGCGCTGGTTTGAGTACACTGGCACAACCCTAGAGGAAATGCAGGGCTGGGGCTGGCAGCAGGTGCACGACCCGGAACACCTCGATCGCGTTGTCGCAAAATTTAGGCGCTGCATTGAAATAGGCGAACCCTGGGAAGATACTTTCCCCTTGCGCGGCAAAGACGGATCTTACCGCTGGTTTCTCTCCCGCGCCGTGCCGATTCGCGACGAGCAAGGCAAGGTGCTGCGCTGGTGCGGCACCAACACTGACATTACAGAGCGAAAAGTTGCAGAAGCGGAACGGGAACGCCTTCTAGCGCGGGAAAAGGCAGCCCGGGAAGAAGCAGAACAGGCTAACCGCGTCAAAGACGAATTTTTGGCTGTTTTGTCCCACGAATTGCGGACTCCCTTAAACCCGATTGTGGGCTGGACGAAGCTGCTGCGATCGAACGTTCTGACACCGGAAAAGCAACGTTATGCCTTAGAGACGATCGAGCGCAACGCCAAACTGCAAACCCAGCTTATCGAAGATTTGCTCGACGTGTCGGGGATTCTGCAAGGCAAGGTTAGCTTGAATATTGCACCTGTGGATTTAGCCGGGGTGATCGGCGCTGCTATTGAAACGGTGCGTCTGGCGGCCGAAGTCAAGTCGATTCAAATCAGCACTCAATTTGCACCGCATCTCGGCCCGGTGTTGGGCGATGCGGGCAAACTTCAGCAGGTAGTCTGGAATTTGCTGTCAAATGCCGTCAAGTTCACCCCGCCAGGAGGCAAAATCCAAGTTGTTCTCGATCGGGTGGACAGGAACGCCAAAATTACTGTAACTGATACTGGAAAAGGTATCGAACCTGATTTTCTGCCCTATGTATTCGACTACTTCCGGCAAGCGGACAGCACGATGACGCGCAAGTTTGGCGGATTGGGTTTAGGATTGGCGATCGTCCGCCATCTCGTCGAACTCCACGGCGGCACGGTGAAAGCGGAAAGTGCAGGCGAAGGACAAGGCGCAACCTTGACCGTCTGGATACCCCTGATGCCGGTGCAATCTCAGACAAGTCCTGCGGGAACTGCGTCGCCGGATCAATCCTTCAATTTGAGCGGGCTCAGGGTGTTAGCGGTGGATGATGATGCCGATGCGCGAGATTTGGTGGTTTTTCTGCTTGAGGATTGTGGGGCAAGTGTTACAGCAGTTCCTAACGCCGCCGATGCCTTGGCGGTTTTAACCCAGTCTGTGCCGGATTTGCTGTTGAGCGATATTGGAATGCCCGACACCGACGGTTATATGTTGATGCGAAAGGTTCGGGCTCTGGCGCCCGACCAAGGGGGACGGATTCCGGCGATCGCCCTCACGGCTTATGCTGGAGAAATTGACTATCAGCAGGCCCTGGCTGCGGGGTTCCAGCGGCACATTTGTAAGCCTTTAGACCCCGACAGGTTGGTGCAGGCGATTTGGGAGGTACTCGATCGTTCTGGCGAAAATATTTTTTAAGGTCTTTTTGTGTCTGAAAAGTCTTTATTTAATGAACCGCGAAGACGCAAAGAACGCGAAGGAAGAAGGGAATAAGAAAGGAAGAAGTTAATAATTTCAAGTCCGGTTATATCTGAAATATTGCACCATTGTCAATAATGATTTTATTGACTGGCTAGGAGCAACGGCCCGCAAGAAAATTCACTCTTTGTGGAAGCGGGCGGAAAGCCTGTTCCTGAAAATGGTGCAATAGGTCAGATGTAACCAATTTAATCGTGGTTCGATCGCGCATCATCTCAAACAAAAAAACCTCACAGATGGAGGTTTTTTGATGATTATTTGGGAGCGTCGGACAGGTTAAAACATCCTGTCCCTGCATAATGCCCACAGCACTAAGACTCAATTCTTAGCGGTAGTCAGTGCGCGCAGCAGGCTCGCGATCGCTCGTTGTAGTGGTATAGCGGACATTTTCTTCGCGTTTGCGCGGAATCAAACCCAACAAGCCAGACAAGCCTAGCAGTCCCAACCATCCCCAATCAAAATCGCGATCGGTCTCAGCATTGGAGACATCCGAGCGAGGAGTGGTGGTGGTTGTAGTGCTGTTAGTACCGGAAGTTGTACCGCCAGTTGTATCTGTCTGAGCTGAAGCAGGGAGATGAGCAGGTGCTAGGGCTAAACCAGCAGCTATAATACCTGCACCGATTGCTTTGGATAAATCAGAACGTTTCATAATTCAAATGCTCTCTGTTGGCTAAAATCTTTAACTATCAAAACTATATCAATGGGCTTTTAAAGTTAAATCCATCTCTAGCAGTAAAGATGGTTATGTTCCACCTATAACTACAGATTGATATCCAATTTTTAGCAGGCACACAAAATGAAATATTGTTCGCGGAGGCACTCCGGTACTAGAAATAGGGGGTCTGGCACCTCACTCGGTTATGAGGCACTCCGGCAGTCCCGACAATAGACAAGGTGTTGTTTACAAAAAAAGGTAAACTCAGATATTGCACAGACAACTGTTGGAAGTCGATCGACGGAGATCAAAACTTTTGGGTATAGAGTTACGCAGCTACGTATTTCTAGACAACTTGCAGCCACAGCACGCAGCATACATCGGCACAGTCGCCGCCGGATTCTTGCCGCTGCCAGGGGATGCGTCGCTGTGGATAGAAATCTCGCCCGGTATCGAAATTAACCGAATTACCGATGTCGCCCTCAAATCTGCCTCCGTGCGCCCAGGAGTGCAGATAGTCGAACGCTTGTACGGCCTTCTGGAAGTACACTCGAGTCAACAGGGGGAAACGCGGGCCGCAGGTAAAGCAATTCTAGAATTCATCGGAGTCCGCAGAGAAGAATGTATCAAACCGCGAGTGATTTCCAGTCAAATTATTCGCAATATTGATGCCCACCAAACACAATTAATCAACCGCACCCGGCGCGGACAGTTGCTGCTGGCGGGACAAACGCTTTACGTCTTGGAAGTAGAACCGGCGGCCTATGCAGCGCTGGCGGCTAATGAAGCAGAAAAAGGCGCATCTATTAACATCTTAGAGGTTCAGGCTGTAGGTAGTTTCGGACGGCTTTACCTCGGCGGCGCAGAACGAGATATTATAGCAGGTTCCCAGGCAGCAATTGCGGCGGTGGAAAGCGTGACGGGTCGAGAAAATCCAGCAATTTTTGGTCGCAAGGAATAGCCGTTAAAGGAGATGCAATTATGGCAAATACACAGCATTTAGCGCTGTTAAAAAAAGGTGCAGTCACTTGGATTAAATGGAGAAGTCTCAACCCAAATATAGAACCGGATCTCAGCGAAGCTAACCTCGCGGAAGCAAATCTCAGAGGTGCACATCTTTGGCGCTCGAACCTTTTTAAAACAGATTTGTTTAAGGCTAAATTAATTGCGGCAAACCTGGCAGAATCTAATTTTAGTTTAGCAAATCTTGCGGGAGCGCAACTGCTGGAATCTAATTTAATTAAAGCTAATTTAACGGGAACCAACCTGCAAGCGGCTGACATCAGGGGAGCTGATTTGAGCGGTGCTAATTTAATTGGGGCTGACCTCACCGCTGCTAATCTCCAACAAACCGATTTCGGTGATGCGAATTTAATCGGTGCGGTGATGTCTGGAGTTAATGCGATCGGCGCGAACCTCAACTGTGCTAATCTCAGTCAAGCTAATCTCACTCAAGCCGAATTGATTGAAGCACATTGCTATGCAGCTAATTTCTCTAAAGCTAACCTCGGAGAAGCTCACTTCACGGGAGCATATCTTTTCCGGGCAAATCTCTGTTTTGCACAGTTGAGCGCGGCAGATTTCCGGTGGACAAACCTTGGCAAAGCTGATTTGAGAGGGGCTAATTTGACCGGGGCAAATCTCAGGGGAGCGAACTTGGCGGGAGCTAATTTGGGTGAAGCTATTTTGAAAGGAACAATCATGCCTGATGGCAGCATTGTTTGATAAATATTGGATAATATTTAGTCCTGTGAAATAACGGCGATAGTTAAAAAAAGCCAGTTGCGGGTTTACCGAAAGGATTGCCAAAACATGAGCTTTTGGGGCGGGTTGAGGCTTTCTCTCGAATACAACAAAGCCGAGATTTAGTAAACCCGCCTCGGCTCAAAACTCGCAACTGTCGATCGATTAATTTTGGCCAGGGGGCGATATTTGATAAAGTCCTCTAACGGGCCCTTGATCACTCGGTGAATTTTGCTGCTGCGTTGGAAGTGTAAACTGATCTTGGAGTCCGGCGGGAGTGGGGAAACAGCCGCTTGGTTGAGGTCCTAGCTGGCAAGCTGCAGGCAGTGCCATGATTGAGGCATCGAAGGGATTGACGGCATCTGGCACGCGCAGAATCGGGTCGCTGGAAACTTGCCGCTGCATTACTCGTCGGTAGAAGCCGTTGACGCGACTAGCATCCCGCTCGATTTCTTTTTCGGGAAAGGCAACGACGCCGCTGGGGGAACCGATGCCTAAATAGTCGCCCAAGTAACCTTGCAAGCTGACGTTGTGGTAAAAGTCTCCTGAAGCTTCAAAGAATTGTCGGTTGAAGTCGTCGGCAATCGGGTGAAATCGCTCTGTTTGTGCTTGAGCTGGTTTGACTGATGCCAGTGCGGCAGAGGCGACAGCGAGAATCAACGCGCCGCTCAGGCTTTTTAACTTTTGACTCATATATTTCAGCCTCCTTAATTAATTCCGATTCCACTATAAACTGATTATCGGCGGATTATTTGTGTTTTTTACACGGTGTGACTTATGAATGCTGCGGATTTAAAGGTGTTACGCGATCGACTTTTAGATTTGTTGTGCGAGTTTGCCTATCGCGAAGGCGATTTTGTGCTGTCTTCGGGACAGAAAAGTTCTTATTACATTAACTGTAAACCGGTGACGCTGCACGCTGAAGGTGCTTTGGCAACGGGACGTTTGCTGTTGTCGATGCTGTCGTCGGATGTGCAAGCTGTGGGCGGTTTGACTTTGGGTGCTGACCCGATTGTAACTGCTGTGAGCGTGGTTTCGGCTTTGGGCGATCGACCTATACCAGCTTTAATTGTCAGAAAGGAGACGAAGGGACACGGGACAATGGCGTATATTGAGGGGCCGCTGTTGCCAGAGGGCACGAATGTGGCGGTTTTGGAGGATGTGGTGACGACGGGTAAGTCGGCGATGCAGGCGGTGGAAAGGTTGCGGGCGGCTGGTTATAAGGTCGATCGTATTTTGTCTCTGATTGATAGAGAGCAAGGTGGAGGGGAATTATATCGCGAGGCGGGATTGGATTTTCAAGCCATTTTTACCATTCAGGATCTTAAGGAATGGATTAGTAGCAAAAAATAACCGGGCGCGCATCTAATTGTGACAATCCTATTTCTTGAAACTCTTTCTTGTGCGCTGGGCTAGAAGCCAACCCCAAAAACTCCTCTCGTTTCTCTCGTCTCTCGTTACCAGGTTCTCTCGTTACCAGGTAGAACCTGGTAACGAAGATCCAGAGGCTCTGGCTCATGTTAACAATGGTGCAAGATATCAATCTTAACCAGCCAGTTTAAGGCTATGAAAACCATCCGTTTTATTGACTTATTCTCAGGAATAGGCGGCATGAGATTAGCGTTTGAATCCGCCGCTCGTTCCTTGAATCTGGAAACAAAATGCGTATTAAGCAGCGAAATCAATCCCGACGCTCAATTAGTTTACCAGAAAAACTTTGCCGACACACCTTTAGGCGACATCCGATTAATTGACAAACTGCCTGAACATGAAATTTTACTAGCGGGATTTCCCTGCCAATCTTTCTCCTATGCTGGCAAAAAAGAGGGATTTGGAGACACCAGAGGCACCCTATTTTTTGAGATTGCAAGGTTAATTGATACCTTTAAACCTCAAGCATTTATTTTCGAGAACGTGCGGGGGCTTGTCAGCCACGACGGCGGCAGAACCCTCGAAACTATTAAGGGCGAAATCAAAAGCCGAGGTTACAGCTTCGATTATTTCTTGCTCAACAGCTCTAACTTTAGCTTACCTCAGAACCGTGTCCGAGTTTACCTAGTAGGACTTTTAAATGCTTCGCCCCAATTTGCGTTAATTTCTGACTTAGGCCCAAAAGATTCGCATTCCTCTAGTCATCAACAGCTATCGTTATTTTCCCCGTTAAGTCAACCTGTCACAGTTGCAGATATTTTGGAAGACAATCCCGATCCCAAATATGATTGTTCGCCAGAATTTGTTAAGGCATTGAAGCAAATAGTTAACAATGATTTCAGTCGCTTGCACGGTAGGCGGCTAATTGACTATCGCGGTGGCAATTCGATTCATTCTTGGGAACTGGGTTTGCGAGGCGAGTGCAGTTTAGACGAAATTGAATTAATGAATCTTTTTATATTGAAAAGGCGCAATAAAGAATTTGGATCTGACCAAGATGGCAAGCTATTAACTAAAGAGCAAATAGCTACTTTTTTTCCTCATCCCAATCTCGGTAAAATGCTGGATTCCTTGGTAACAAAAAAGTACCTGCAACGGAACAACAATCAATACAAACCTGTATCCGGTAACTTTTCCTTTGAAGTCTATAAATTTCTCGATCCGCAGAAAATCTCGGTAACAATTGTTGCCAGTGATGCTAATAGATTAGGCGTTTACTATCATAACCGAGTCCGCAGGATGACTCCCCGCGAGGCGGCGCGCTTACAAGGTTTTGCCGATAGTTTTATTCTGCATCCTAATGATGATAAAGCTTATCATCAACTGGGTAATAGTGTAAGTATTAATGTAGTTAAAGCTGTTGCTCTTGAAGTTATCCAGAATGTTTTGTGCTCTACCAAACAAAAAGTTAGCGCCTGGTGAATTGGGAAGGGTGGGCGGAGTGTTTCCGCCCACCCTAACAACTAACTTTGCACTACAGGTTCCTTAGCCAAAAACTTCTCTAATTCCGTCAATCGATTTTAGATTTTAGATTTTAGATTTTAGCATTTACCCCATGGATAAATGCGGGGGCTTGAGGATTTTAGATTTTAGATTTTGGATTGATTTCACGGATAAATCACGTGGCGGGTACCATCTAGAAATTCTTGGTCAAAGCATCGGCATCAACCTTAGAGCGGTGTTTTATTGGGTGGCATGAGAAACTATGCCGACTCTAATTCTATCAAAATCAGCTCAGGTACTTGGAGCACAAGGGAAAATAAAGTTTTCGGCGCTAAACAAGCGCAAGCTTTCAGGTTCAGAATCTCTACCAATCGGCTGATTTTAGCAGAGGGAAATTATAACCTGAGTGAGACATTAACTAGAGAATACTGTTTTAATATGTTAGATGACGCGCAAGGAGAAGCAGTAATGATTTTACCTGCATCTATTAAAAGGAAATGGAAACTACTGGCAACAGCCTTTATTTGTCCTCTAACACTAATTGGTGTTGGCGTTCAGCAACAACCGATTCAAGCACAACAAAATCCATCTAAGACTAATGTTGCTGCTTTGCCAGATGGTATTTACCTCTACGGAGATTCGCCACAGCCCAACCAAGTTCTTCAAAACTATATTGTGTTTCAGCGCCAGAACGATCGCGTGGTTGGTGCAATCTACGCGCCGCGATCAGACTTTGCGTGCTTCACTGGTAAAATTCAGGGAAATACACTTTCCGGGAAGGCAATCTCAGCCGGAAAAGTTCAAACAGTTGAAATCAATACTCAGCTAAGCAATCTCCATCCTATTCGCACAATTAGCTTAAACGATCGGCGCATTCTTTCAAAGTGCCAAGAAACAGCGCAAGCTAATATCTTTAGGTAAATCTTTTATTTAGCTTAAATGGTGCATGAGGCTGGCGGTGCGTTACACGGCGTTAACGCACCCTACAAATTGAAAATTTCTCGTTACCAGGCAGAGCATGGTAATAAATATATCGGTAAGTATTAATGTAGTTGAAGCTGTTGGTCTAGAAGTAATCCAGAACAATAGCTCTATCTTCTGGTAATCGGTGAAAAAGTCGGTTAAGTCGTCTCACAGCAGTTGCGTGACGAGTTCCAATAGCAGCCATTTGAATAATTTCTCCTTCAATGAGTTCGACGCGCTCAGCTTCAGAAAGAATCCCTGTCTCACCCATCAAATGATATTCTTTCACCGTGAAAAGCCGTCTTTGAAGTTGAAGGGACATCGCAATTCTCCTTTTAGGAAACTGCTTTTAATATAACCTTAAGTAAGGTGCGCCATCAGCACCCTAGTTTTGGGCGGGCCGGATGCCCGCCCCAGAAAAAACGCAACAGCTTTACGATTAAGTAAGGTGGACAATGCCCACCCTACAAATTAATCCAATTAGCTTTGCGCCACAGGTTCCCTAGCCAAAAACTTCTCTAATTCCGTCAAAGCATCGGCATCAACCTTAGTCTGCATCGGACAGAACTTAGGCCCGCACATTGAACAGAATTCAGCAGTTTTGTAGATATCCGCTGGCAAAGTTTCGTCGTGATATTCCTTTGCCCGTTCTGGATCTAATGACAGCTCAAATTGACGGTTCCAATCGAAATTGTAACGCGCTTTCGAGAGTTCGTCATCGCGATCGCGCGCACCCGGACGCCGGCGCGCAATATCTGCAGCGTGAGCCGCAATTTTGTAAGCAATCAGCCCGTTTCGGACATCCTCAGCATTCGGCAATCCTAAGTGTTCCTTCGGTGTCACGTAACACAGCATTGCAGTACCGTACCAACCAGCCATCGCCGCCCCAATTGCTGAGGTAATGTGGTCGTACCCAGGCGCAATATCTGTCACCAACGGCCCCAAAACATAGAAGGGTGCTTCGGAACATTCCTCCATTTGTTTCTTGACATTAAACTCAATTTGATCCATCGGCACGTGGCCTGGGCCTTCCACCATTACCTGCACGTCATGTTCCCAAGCTTTGCGAGTTAATTTTCCCAAAGTTTTGAGTTCAGCTAATTGAGCTTCATCCGAGGCATCGTGAGTGCAACCTGGGCGCAGAGAATCTCCCAAACTAAACGAAACATCGTATTTTTTGAAGATTTCAATGATGTCGTTAAAGTGAGTGTAGAGGGGATTTTGTTTGTGGTGGTGCAGCATCCACCGCGCCAAAATGCCGCCGCCGCGAGAGACAATCCCAGTCAACCGATTTTTTACCAACGGCAAATGCTCGATCAGAATTCCGGCGTGAATTGTTTGGTAATCAACACCTTGTTGAGCGTGTTTGTCAATGATGTGAAGAAAGTCATTGGGGGTCAGACTTTCCATATTACCGTGAACGCTTTCTAGTGCTTGGTAAATTGGTACAGTACCGATCGGCACCGGTGAAGCTTTGATAATAGTAGTGCGAATTTCATCCAAATTGCCGCCGCCGGTGGACAAGTCCATCACGGTATCAGCGCCGTATTTCACTGCTAGTTTAAGCTTGTCAACTTCTTCTTCCATATTGGAAGAGTTGGGAGATGCACCGATATTAGCATTGACTTTGCATTTAGAGGCAATGCCGATCGCCATCGGTTCTAAATTCGTGTGATTGATATTAGCGGGAATAATCATCCGTCCCCGCGCTACTTCCGCGCGGATAAGTTCTGGCGGGAGATTTTCTCGCTTAGCAACAAAGTGCATTTCCTCAGTAATTACACCTTGGCGGGCGTAGTGCATCTGAGATACATTGGTGTGCCCGCTACGCTTAGCGATCCATTCGGTACGCATATTTAATTTCCTTGATAAACAGCTTCCCTCCGCTGGTATTACCCAGACTCAGGTTCTAAGGGTGTTTTCTCAGCCCGGATATTCGGGCACCCCTAGCTAAGCTGTTGATTGTATCACCGATTTCTGTGCGCGACGCCAGCAACTAAGGAAATCTTAATATTGAGATATAGATGAGGGGAGCGATCGCCCTTTTGGGGCTTCTGATATTTCTGCTGTTTAAAAAGTGCGATCGTACCCCCTTTAACAATCTAAAAACCATCACACCTCATCAGGATTAATTCCCATTTGCCGCAATTTTGCTGCTAGGCGATCGGCGCGTTGTTTGTCTTTTGAAGCTTTTTCAAGACGATAAAGTTAAAGATCTGTCAGGAGATGAAGAACCTGTCGTGAATTTATCTGAGATTTTGAGACAAGTTTATTTGGAGGCGACTCTAGATTTTGCGTTCGATTATTCAGTGCAGCCTGTTCCGCCCTTGAGCGAGGGTAATTTTCAGTGGGTGCGATCGTTGATGGAATCGTAGGAGGGCGACAAGGAGTGCGATCGCAGGCTATGGTATCGCCTTATAGCAGTTGGCAATTGGATTAAGTACACCTAAAGTTGCAACCTAATAAACGGTGCATTTCTAAGGCTATGCCTCACGCGATCGCCAACCTCTATATTCTTCTTTGGTTATGGTTGATTGTGACGTTCTTCCACAGCTTGGTAGAGACGACGTAACATTTCAATAGGGATTCCCACAGCGGGATGAAGAATTTTTAGCCCTTCGATACCACCTGCAAGGAGAACTTTGACGGAACCAGGAGTAGATTTGCTCCGTTCTAAGAATTTTTGGATGAAGGTCTGCTTCTCAGCTTCAGTGGTAATGGGGCAAGTCTGTGCTAGTTGAATCAGAAGACCTTCGAGTTCAGTGCGGTCTTGATTGGTTACATTTTTAACGTTTTGTTGAAATTTGACATTGCTGCCGTCAGCAGCGTAATTAACGCCGATAGTCGGATTAGATTGATTGAAGTTGATAATTGGTGGTTGATTAGTCATAATAGTTAATGTGGTTTGTGTATTAAAATCTGCTAACTGCGGACATGATATCACTGGTAGCGGAGATTGTGCAATTTCATCTTTGTAGAATCCGCAACGTGATTGGATAGCCGCGATCGCCTCCAAAGGTCTTTCAACAACTGTAATTGTTTCTGCAAGTTGTCTCAAACGAGATAGGATTTCAGCATTACCTAATATCTTAGCAGCATCCATCGCGTTTCTACAAATATCTTCATTTAAGTTGTTAAGCGCCTTCTTGAGTTCATTGACTATTTCTTTAGTCTCTTTAAAAGCTTCTAAAAAGTCAACTGCCTCCTTTCGTATAGAGTATTCATCATCTGTGAATGCTGTTGAAATAATACTGGAAAAACCCACTTTTCCATGAAAGTTTTTCAGTCCAACAAGCGCCCGCTCGCGAGCATCTTTATTTCCAGTTTTTAGGGCATCTTCTAAGATAGGTAACCCCTTGCGATTATTTAATTTAGTTAATGAGTAAGCTGCATAAAGACGGATAGAGAATTCTTTGTCCTTCAAAGCTTTATACAAATTGGGTAAGTCTTTAGAGTCACCTAGAAATCCAAGACTGAATATTACTTCCCCCCGAACCTTAATTGCTTTCCTTTGCAACAATTTTCTTAGAGCAGGCAATGATTCTACTGCATTAAGGATGCGTAATGATCTAATAGCTGCTTCACAAACATAATCCTCATCTTGTAGAGATCGGATAAGTTCGCTAATAGCTGAACGATCCTGAAGCCGACCCAAAGCATAAGCAGCAGAAGAACGTACACCCGGATCATCCTTAGATAAAGCCTCGATGAGAACTGGTACTGCTCGTATGTGACCCATCACTCCTAAATAAATTGCAGCACTAGAACGAACAGAGCTTTGTGGATCGCTTTGCAGAATATGGATAAGAGCCGTTACACCATCCTCTAACACATCGGAATCTAGCCAGATTCCTAGTGAACCTATTTGGGAAACTGCTTCTGAGCGAACGATCCAATCACTCTCTGATAAAGCACCGATCAAGATAGGAATAGCTGCGGCATTCTTTGTTTCACCTAGAAGCTGTAGAGTATCTCTTTTGGTATCGGCATTGCCATTATTAAACTCTTCATTCAGTAATGCAATTACTTCTTGAGGAACGCGCTGTCCTAGAAATTCAGCAGCCTTAGTTTTTACAGTATAATCGTCATGCTTGAGCGCACTCTTCAAACAATCAATCGCGGCTCTTCCTTCTAATTTTCCTAAAACATCTATAACAAAACTACGCACTAAAAAATATTCATCATCTAGCAGTTGACAAAGGTTGGGGACGGCTTCTAAATTACCTAATTTTCCCAATGACTCCACTGCTTTCTGACGAACAGAAGAATCCCGATCTTTCAATGCTTCAATCAAATACTTTAAAACTTCAACATTTCTAAAGTTACCTAATGCTCGCGTAGCACGCCAACGGGTATCAGAACATCCATTTTTATGAATATCAAACAGGAAGGGTAACGCATACTCCGACTGAGTTTGTTCTAAAAGCCAGATTATAAGCGATGGCTGGAAACCTTGTTGAATAATGATGTTTACAGTAGCTTGTTGTAGAGATAGGGTAGCTTCCCCAGCTAACCTTGCTCCCAAATACAAATCTACCTCCAGTGCCAGTTGCACCATCCGCACTGCTAACGCCTCAGAGTCCACAAACGACATCGCCATTGCTAGCGGTTCCGTCCACTTTAGATAATTCAAGTAGTAATATCGCAATTTCTCATCACTCAACTTTTCCAACTGTGGCGCTAGCCACTCCGCCGCATAATATTCCTGAAACAGTTGATGGTGAAACTCTATTTGGGTTGGGTCACTAGCTACTTGGAGTAAATGCCATTCCACTAAATCCTCTAACCACTCTTTTGCTTTTGTCCTATCCTCCAAAGTTGGTGTGCGATCGCCTGCCAACAACGTGGCTAGTATTTTTTCTGCCTCAGTTTTAGGAATAGCAATCCAGGAGACACTAGGTTTGGAGGAATCGATATGCGGCTCCCCTTGAACCATCGTAAAGGCGAGGTAGGTTAATAGATCGAACGCAAAGCGACGCGAGTCCTTAGAAACATTGCGAAGTCTTTCAGGCTTAAATTCCTCATACCGTCGCGCAAATTCTTTGCGGAACAAATCGCCTCGGTTTTTAGGAATCTTTCCCTTCTGTTCAAAAACATCACATAACATCTTCAGTAGCAATGGCGTTTCTGCCAACTCCCGAAGCTTCCCTTGAATTTGCCGCCACAGTTCCTCACCCGTTTCCGGCAAACGCTTGCGGACAAACTCCTGCATCTGAGGCTCAGTCAGGGGTAGCATTTCCAGCTTCTTAACATTTCCCTGAACCAATCCTGAACCCAGTTCCCGTGTTGTAATGATTAAAGAAACTTTTAAATCAACACATACCTGTCTAAACTCATCTACTGCTTGCCAAGCTTGTTCGTTAGGTAATTCATTCAACCCATCTAAGAACACGAACAATCGTCTATCACGGAGGAAAGCTATCAAGGTTGTCTCATCAAGGTAAAGCCACCACTTCAGCTTTTCTTGAATCGCTGCTAACACTGAACCTTTAAGACCGCGCAGTTCAATCAGTATAGGTATGGGGGGAATCTCACTCTTACCCTCCTCGATCGCCTCTAAACACTGTCTTGCTTCTTCCCACAACAACCGCCGCAGCGAAGTCGATTTCCCCGAACCAGGTTTACCCACTAACAGCACATGATCTGTGGCATACTTTCGCAATCCCTCTAGCACTGCGAACTGCTCTCGCCTCTCCTGTTGTTGTTCCTGTGAGTCTGGCTTATCTCGCCTCTCCTGTTGTTGTTCCTGTGAGTCTGGCTTAGATGATATAGCGGTTTGTACCCGCAAGGGTAACTCTGCTAGCGTTGGAATATAGCGATCGCTTACCTCACGCTTGGTGTCCTCCCGTGAAGTATCTAGAACCGATTGTAAGTAGGGCTGAAACTCACTAGGGGCAATCATGCAAGAGTGAAGTTATATCTATAACCAAAGCGTCTTTTCTATAATAAACAAATTATTCGGCATAATGCCTAGATGATTAGACTTTAAACTTGACTGAGCCTCCTCATTGCTCATTTTTTTCGCTAATAGCTGTAACAACTCAAGCCGCAGGGCGTTCCTAACCACAATTTAGTCTCACCAGAGTCACCCGTGCCGATCGCACCCACCCAATTTTCCCCTAAGCCACTATACCGATTCTCAAATAAGTGATGTACGCCCCGATCGCATTCCAATTCCCAGGCGTACCTGATTTTACTGAAAAGTGCTATGTAATCATCAATTCTTACATCTAATCTGCTGACTTAGGTTGCTCGACCTTGCTATCGGAGGCATTTGTAATATCAGATTCCCCCGAGTCAATTTTGTCTGTATCCTGTTTTAATTCTGATACAACTGCGCCGCGAGCACGCCAAGCTTCCGCATTCTCCGGCTTAATGGCGATCGCTCGATCGTAAGCAGCCATTACTTATTCATACTAACCCAATATAAAATCAACGCTCACTTCTAAATCGGGAAAAGCCAGCGGCGCAACTTGTTGACCGCGCTCAAACTTTTGCATCGAACTGTAGGCATTGGCCGTAACTCTGAGCGAGAAGACCTTGCAGTTCTGATTCTGTTTCCCCCATTTGAATCTTGACAACTCCTGACATTTGCGCTCTTTATATTTGGGTAGTAACTTACAAAAAAGACATCTACTAACTGTAGCACTCTTTTAGAAACTTGGTATAATTCCTGAAACTCATTTGAAGCTTTGTGAATTTATTTTTTTATTTATTTTAAACTTGTTAAGTTTTCTTTACTGATTGATACAAAATTATAATTAAAGGATATCCGTTTGAGCGCAATCCGATGGAGCCAAGGAGAGTAAAAGCCAATAAATTAATAAATTACACTTTATTAAGTTTTAATAGGTTTTAATATTTTTAGTGCATCCTAGATAGACCGGCATAGTTCGCTAAAAGCAAGCATAGCCTTTCTAACATAGTAAACTTTTGGATGTAGAAAAACCCTTTCTGACTCGCTGCCCTTGGCTCCTCTACGCTTTGTAGAAAAGTCCCGGCAAAAACTGGGCTAACTTTTGTTGAGTAAATTACTATGTTACAATCAGCTCTAACAATAATTAAGTTTTAAAACCGGCCTTAACCTTACGCTCCATTCCATTGCGATCTGTAGAATAACAATGACTATCAACTTAGCTGGCTATCAATTCGTTGAAACCCTCCACAGCGGAATAAGAACTTCAGTCGATCGCGCTCGGAAGGATTCGGACTTTTCCAGCGTGATCGTCAAGACGCTAAAGGCTGAGTATCCCACTCTTTCTGACATCACCCGCTTGCGACACGAATATCAAATTCTGCACAGCTTAAACGTAGAAGCGATTATCAAAGCCATTAGTTTAGAAACCTATAAAAACGGTTTAGCACTGATATTAGAAGATTCCGGCTCCGAGTCTCTCAACGATTGGATGAAGGAGAAAAAAATCACAATCATTCAATTTCTTTCTTTGGGTCTCCAGCTTGTCTCTGCCTTAGCCGAACTCCATAAACATAACATTATTCATAAAGATGTAAAGCCCCAAAATATTATCATCAACCCAGCCACTGAAAAAGTTAAAATTATTGACTTCAGCATCGCTTCGCGCCTGGAGCGAGAAAATTCGACGCTCAGCCATCCAGATTTGCTCGAAGGCACACTCGCCTATATGTCGCCAGAACAAACTGGCCGGATGAATCGGTCAATTGACTACCGCACTGATTTTTATTCACTAGGCGTTACCTTCTATGAAATGCTCACAGGCGAGTTGCCCTTTAATTCCACAGACCCGCTGGAATTGGTACACAGCCATATTGCCAAAACACCCATTCCCCCTCACCAGCTAAATCCTGAAATCCCACCACAAATTTCAGCGATTGCGATGAAGTTATTAGCTAAAAATGCTGAAGACCGCTACCAAAGCACTGAAGGACTAAAATTTGACTTAGAAACTTCCTTGCTCAAACTACAGGCTAGCGGATATATTTCCAACTTTGTTGTTGGAAGTGCGGATAAAGCAGGGCAATTAAACATACCGCAAAAGCTCTACGGTCGCGACCAAGAAATTGAAAAAATTCTAGAAACTTTCGATCGCGTTGCCAGTGGCACCAGCGAATTAATGCTGGTTTCCGGTTATTCCGGGATAGGCAAAACAGTTTTGGTCAATGAAGTTCACAAACCCATTGTGCGACAACGAGGCTATTTTATTGCGGGGAAATTTGACCAGTTCAAGCGCAATATTCCTTATGTTTCCCTGATGCAAGCATTCCAATCCTTAACTCAGCAACTTCTAACCGAAGGCGAAGTAGAAATCCAAACTAGGAAAGAAAAACTTTTATCCGCTTTAGGCGATAACGGACAAGTCATCATTGATGTTATCCCTGAAGTCGAATTAATTATTGGCAAACAGCCACCCGTAGCAGAACTAGGGGCAACTGAAGCTCAAAACCGTTTCAGTCGCGTCTTTAAACAATTCATTGGCGTATTTACGACTATTGACCACCCCTTAGTTATCTTCCTCGATGACTTGCAGTGGGCGGATTCGGCATCGTTGAAATTAATTGAATTGCTAATAACTGATTCTGATAGCAAGTATTTATTGCTGATTGGGGCATATCGAGATAACGAAGTTTCTCCAACTCATCCGACGATTCAAACAATTGACAAGATTCGCCAAACTGGTGCGACGGTGAATAATATTGTCCTTCAACCATTACACCTGGTTCATGTTGAAGAATTAATTGCGGATACTTTAAATGAATCTGGCGGTTCGGAAGCCCTGTCTGTAAAGACGCGAAATTTCGCGTCTCTACTTTTTAATAAAACGCAGGGCAATCCTTTCTTCTTAAGTCAACTCCTCAAAACTCTTTATCAAGAAGATTTGTTGACTTATGATTTATACTCGGGCGCATGGCAATGGAATATCGAGCAAATTCAAGCGATCGGCATCACCGATTACAATGTTGTCGAACTGATTGCTAGAAACATACGCAAATTGCCCGAAGATACACAAAAAGTATTAAAATTTGCTGCTTGTATTGGCAACACTTTTAACTTAGAAGTTCTGGGGATTGTCAATCAGGAATCATCTTTAGTCACGGCAGCGCAATTGTGGGCAGCACTTCAAGCTGGGTTGATTTTACCTTTGAGCAATGAATACAAAATTCCCCTCGTATTTAGTCAGGAAGAATCGGGCGGTTTTACCTTAAGTGATGTGAAAGTTGACTACAAGTTTCTACATGACCGCGTGCAGCAAGCTGCCTATTCTTTGATTCCGGATGAGCAGAAAAAAGAAACCCACTTAAAAATCGGTCAACTGCTGCTGCAAAGTACAACGCCTGAAAACCGAAAAGAAAATATTTTCGCTTTAGTTAACCAACTCAATTATGGTACTGACTTACTTACAACTGAATCCCAAAAATATGAACTAGCCCAATTGAATCTGATTGCAGGTCAGAAAGCGAAAGCTGCTACAGCCCACGATTCCGCCGTCAAATATTTGCAAGTAGGTTTATCTCTGGTAGCGGTAGATAGCTGGGAGAATCGGTATGAACTGACATTAAGGCTGCATGAGGAAGCAGCAGAATCAGCATATTTGAGTGGTGATTTTGACGGAATGCAGAGATTCGTTGAGATAGTACAAAACTGCGCCAAAACGCTGCTGGACAAAGTGAAAGTGTATGAAATCCAGATGCAGGCTTACATAGGGCAGAACAGGCTGCTAAAAGCGGTTAATACAGCGCTACAAGTTTTAAAGCTATTAGGGGTCGAGTTTCCCTCTGAGCCGAAACCGTCCGATATTGGGCAGGCACTAGGCGAAACTGCGGCAATTTTGAGTGGAACGCGAATTGAAGATTTAATTGACCTGCCTCAAATGACCGATCACTATAAACTCGCAGCCATCAAACTTTTATCAAGTATCTTTGCTCCTGCATATATTGCTGCTCCTACACTGTTGCCGTTGACGGTGTGCAAACAAGTAGATTTATCCGTCCAATATGGTAATGCTTCTGTTTCTCCCATTGCTTATGCCAATTATGGTCTTCTGCTTTGCGGAGTTGTGGGAGATATTGATTCGGGTTATCAGTTTGGTCAATTAGCTTTAAGTCTGCTGTCAAAGTTAAATGCTCAAGAAATCAAAGCCAAAACAGTCGTCATAGTAAATATATTTATCCGACCTTGGAAAGAGCATTTGAGACAAACATTAGAGCCTTTGCTATCAGCTTACTCTAGCGGATTGGAAATGGGGGATTTAGAATTTGGTGCTTTTGGTATATTGGTGTACTCTTATTTCTCTTACTATAGCGGCAAAGAACTGACTGCCCTTGAAAGAGAAATGGAAATTAACAGAAATGCTATTCATAAAATTAAGCAAAAAACAGCGCTTAATTATCACGAAATTTATTGGCAGGCTACCTTAAATCTGCTCGGAAAAAGTGAAAACACCTGCCGTATCCAGGGTGAAGCCTGCGATGAGCAGATAAGATTGCCCCTGCACCAGCAAGCAAACGACAAAGCGGCAATTGCCTACATATATTTAAATAAAATTATACTTAGTTATTTATTTGAGAATTACTCAGAAGCGATGGAAAATACTGAGATACAAGAGAAGTATTTGGACGCAGTAGTCGCAACACCTCATCTTCCTCTCTTCCATTTTTACGATTCTTTAGTAGGTTTGGCGGTGTATGCCCCTAGCTCCGCGTCTGGGCAACATAAAATTCGCGATCGCGTACAAAGTAATCAAGAAAAAATGCAAAAATGGGCGCATCATGCCCCAATGAATCATCTACACAAATTCTATCTAGTAGAAGCAGAACGGCATCGGGTTTTAGGCGAAAAAGTAGAAGCGATGGAGATGTACGACAAAGCGATCGCTCTTGCCAAAGAAAACGAGTACATCAACGAAGAAGCACTAGCTCACGAACTCGCTGCTAAATTCTATTTTTCATGGGGTAAAGAAAAGATTGCCCGCACCTACATGACCGATGCTTATTATGCCTATATGCGCTGGGGAGCTATAGCTAAAGTTAAACATCTCGAAGAAAAATACCCGCAATTAATAGCGCGATCGCCTGCGCTCACCGAAACCCCTTTCAACCCTACGATGACAATTCCTCCTTTGACCATTACAGGCGGTCAACCAGAGTTGCTAGACTTGGCAACTGTAATGAAAGCATCGAGTGCCATTTCTAGCGAAATTGTTCTACCTAACTTGCTCAACAAGTTAATGAAAATTTTGATAGAAAACGCAGGCGCTGAAACTGGATCGCTTATTCTCTCAAAACAGGGTCAACTTGTTATAGAAGCGGCGGGGACTAAAGATGAAGTCCGAGTGCTGGAATCTTTACCAGTATCAACTTTTGGGCAAGTGCCTATATCGGTACTTAATTACGTCACCAGAACTCAGAAAGATGTGGTTTTAAATGATGCCAGCAACGAGGAAATCTTTAACGCCGACCCCTATATTACCCACCACAAACCACAATCAATTTTGTGTGCGCCTATCCTATATCAAGGTAAGTTAAGTGCCATCCTGTACCTAGAAAACAACGTGATTGCTGGCGCTTTCACGCCGAAGCGGGTAGAAGTGTTGCGGATGCTATCGGGACAAGCTGCGATCGCCTTAGAAAATGCCAACCTCTATCACACTTTAGAAGTCAAAGTAGAAGAGCGAACCGAGGAATTAAAAGCCAAAAATACGCGCCTCGAAGTAGAAGTTCAAGAGAGACAGCGAGCCGAGCAAGCAGCAGAAGCCGCAAACCGCGCCAAGAGCCAATTTCTCGCCAACATGAGCCACGAACTTCGCACGCCACTCAACGGCATTTTAGGTTATACCCAAATCCTCAAACGAGACATAGATTTAACCAGTCAGCAAATTTCTGGTATTAATATCATTCATCAGTGTGGCGAACACCTCCTAACTCTGATCAATGACGTTTTAGACCTCTCCAAAATCGAAGCCGGAAAAATGGAACTCTACCTCACCGAGTTTCACCTGTCAGACTTTCTCCAAGGCATTACTGAAATTTGCCAGATTCGCGCCCACCAGAAGGGAATCTCTTTGATTTACGAACCGCTAACTCAACTTTCCACTTGCGTCCAAGCCGATGAAAAAAGGTTGCGGCAAATTCTCATCAACTTACTCGGCAATGCCATAAAATTCACCGAAAAAGGAGGCGTTAGTTTTAAAGTAGACAGACTGGATATTCAGCAATCTTTGTCATCACCGATCGCCAATTCCCAATCCCTAACAGCGAAATTTATTTTCCAAGTAGAAGATACAGGCATTGGCATCGCGCCGGACGAGCTCTCAAAAATATTTTTGCCCTTTGAGCAAGCCAGCGGTTCAGTTCGCCAGATAGAGGGGACAGGATTAGGACTGCCAATTAGTCGCCAATTAGTGGAAATGATGGGTGGCGAACTGAAAGTACAAAGCTCTTTAGGTAAAGGCAGTATTTTCTGGTTTGAGTTAGAGTTGCCTATTACCGAACGCTGGGAAGGGTGTCAAAAAGAACCTGAAAAAATTATCAGGGGTTTCTCAGGCGAGCGACGGAAAATTTTAGTCGTTGACGATCGCTGGGAAAATCGTTCTGTACTCGTTAATCTTTTAGCTCCCATTGGGTTTGAATTAATGGAGGCAACGGACGGTCAAGACTGCGTGAATAAAGCGCTGTTATTTCAACCGGACTGTATTATTATTGACTTAGTAATGCCAGTCATGGACGGCTTTGAAGCGGTGAGGCGGCTCAGAAAAATCCCTCCATTGAAGGATGTAATCGCGATCGGAACTTCTGCTAGCATTTTATCTGGCGATCCCGACAGTATTTTCCAGGCTGGTTGCAACGCTTTTCTCCTCAAACCAATTCGGGCAGAAAAGTTATTAGAATGCTTGGGCAACCATTTAAGTTTAGAATGGATTTATGAGGAGCGAACAACTTTCAGTTCAGAAGGTATCTTCACCGAACTCCCTTCCCAAATCCAAGACCAACAACTGATTGCTCCCCCTTCTGAAGAAGTTGCAGTCCTGTTCGATTTAGCCATGAAAGGTGAACTCCTCAGTATTGAGCAGCGAGCCAGCAAGCTGAAGGCAATAGATATGCGTTATGCACCTTTTGCCAATCAGTTGCTTGAATTAAGCAAAAACTTTGAAGAAGACAAATTAGTAGAATTTGTTCAACAGTTTAGATGAGGACTAAAAATGACTAGGGAATCTTTAGACAGAGGCACCATTTTAATTGTGGATGATACGCCCACTAATCTGGGTTCAGTATTGGATTTTTTGACCGCATCTGGCTTCACTGTTTGGGTAGCTCGCAGTGGGTCTAGCGCTCTCAAAAAAGTGCAATATTCCCAGCCGGATTTAATTTTGTTGGATGTGCTGATGCCAGAAATGGACGGATTTAAAACCTGTCAAAATCTGAAAGCGAATGACTTAACTAAAGATATCCCAGTCATTTTTATGACCGCGCTGGACGATACAGAAAGCAAAGTCCAAGGCTTTAATGTGGGGGGAGTTGATTATATCACTAAGCCCCTTCAACACGAAGAAGTTTTAGCTCGCGCAATCACGCACCTGAATCTGCGAAATCTAACTAAAAAGCTTCAGGCGCAAATTGTCGAGCGCGAGCGAGCGCAAGCCGACCTACAAGTTTTAGCACAAGAGCTAGAGACGCGAGTAGAACAGCGCACCGCTGAACTTTCCCAAACGAATGAACGCCTCAAGCAGGAGGCTGCTGAACGCAAGCTTGCAGAAGCAGCTTTGCAAGCATCGGAAGCGCGAGAGCGGCACAAAGCCCTACAGCTCGAAAATTCCCTGCACGAACTCAAGCACGTGCAAAGCCAGCTCATTCAGAGCGAAAAAATGTCCGGGCTAGGCCAACTCGTGGCTGGCGTAGCTCATGAAATCAATAATCCAATTAATTTTATTTATGGAAATCTTTCCTATGCTCTGGAATATTCAAAAGCTTTGGTCACTATCCTTGACCTCTACGAAAAGCACTATCCTCATCCGCCTCAAGATATACAAGCAGAAATCGTGGCAAGCGAGCTAAATTATCTCAAAGACGACTTGCCTAAATTGTTCAAATCTATGTACTTAGGAGCCGATCGCATCCGCGAAATTGTTTTATCTTTGCGCCTATTCGCACGGCAAGAAGGATATGAAATGAGAGCGGTCAACCTTCACGAAGGCATGGACAGCACGCTGATGATTTTACAGAGCCGACTAAAATTTAACTCAGACCGCCCCTCGATAGAAGTGGTGCGGGACTATTGCCCAAACCTGCCCGAAGTGGACTGTTATGGGGGAGAAATGAATCAGGTATTTATGAATGTACTTGCAAATGCGATCGATGCTATTGACGAGTGGAACACGCAGAGAGCGCTAGAAGAAATTAAAGCGAATCCTAGCGTGATTCGGATTAGCACAGAAATAACCAGCAGCAATTGCTTAGCTGTCCGAATTGTGGACAATGGGCCAGGGATCTCGGAAGAGGTTCGTCGCCACGTATTTAACCCGTTTTTTACGACAAAACCCCCCGGTAAGGGCACAGGGATTGGGCTGTCGATTAGCTGGCAAATTGTAGTGGAAAAACACCGGGGAAGATTGGAGTGTATTTCTGCACCAGGCGGGGGAACAGAGTTTATTATTGAGATTCCGATTCGGCAGGAGTCTCCTGTCTTGTCGCTGTCAGCTTGATATAATTTCGGGTATCTTCATCCATAATTGTGCGCGGTGATGGGCAATCGCGGGGTTTCTGCGATTGCCCATCACCGCGCACAATTACCAACAAGAAAATTCGGGTGTGTACGTAGCGGTGTAGGCTACACCTAATATCATTTCCGGTTACACTCCTTATGATGTTGACTGTTGACGGTTGACTGTTGACTGTCAACCGTCAACCGTCAACAGTCAACAGTGAACTCGAATTTACTATTCCGGCGCAACCGGAATTGATATAACTAACTGTCCGAAGAATCATCGGATTGTGGCTGTTTTTGAGTATCTTTTTCCCCGGCACTAAATCCTTCTGTATCCTGCTTTAATTCTGATACAAGTGCGCCTCGATCGCGCCAAGCTTCCGCATTTTCGGGTTTGATGGCAATAGCTCGATCGTAAGCTGCCATTGCTTCCTCATACCGCTTTAATTCGGACAAAGCTATCCCCACATGACGCCAAGCATCGTAGGAGTCTGGCTTAATAGCAATCGCTTTCTCATAAGCTGCGATCGCTTCTTCATGGCGCTGCAATTTTGCCAATGATTCACCTTTACAAAACCAAGCTTCGTAACACTCGGAATTAAGGGTAATTGCGGATTCGTAAGAGGCAATTGCTGCTTCATGCTGCGACAGTTTGTCGAAAGCTGCACCTCGGTTGTGCCACACTTCAAAATCCTGCGGTTTAATCGCTATTGCTTTGTCGTAGGATTCGATCGATTCTTGATATCGCTGCATTTTTCCGAGCACAGCGGCTCTATTGTACCAAACTTCGTATTTGTCGGGCCGGATGCCGATCGCCCGATCGTAAGAATCAATAGCATCACTGTAGCGGAGCAGTCTCCACAGCATATTGCCTCGATTGTACCAAGTTTCATATCTCTTGGAATTGAGTTCAAGAGCGCGATCGTAAGAATCAACTGCTGCTGCGTACTGCTGTACTTTGGCCAGCATCGCACCTCGGTTGTGCCAAATTTCGCTGTCGGTTGCTTTGATAGCGAGGGCGCGATCGTAACTGGCGATCGCTTCTTCGTAATGCTGCAATTGACCCAACAAAGCCGCTATACTGTGCCAACAACCGTATTTTCGGGATTCGCTCGAACTTGCTCGTTCGTAACAGGCGATCGCCTCTTCGTACTTCTGCAATTTTGCCAGCAAACTCGCTTTATTATACCAGGCTTCGTAGTTATCCGGTTTAATTAATATTGCTTGGTCGTAACAGGCGAGTGCTTCTTCCATGCGCTGCAATTTTATTAATACATTTCCGCGCCAATACCAAGCCTCATGCAAAAATTTATTCGCTAAAACAGCTTTTTCCAAGCAAACTAATGCTTCATCATAATTGCCTTGAAAATAAAGCCCTTCGGCTTGCTTGATATAATCGTCAGCAATCAAATTTTCGTTGTTAGTAAGTGCTGTTTGCGAATTTTGGGAATTGTTTAAGGCCGGTTGAGGTGCATTTTTGAGAGCTTCTTTGGCAACAACTGCGGGAACTTGGGAAATTTCTTGAACAATTTGAGATTTTTTCTCGTCAACTTCTGTCCGCAAAACTTGCAAGTGCATGATAAATTGCGATTTGAGAGTCTCAATTTGCTCGACAGAAGATTTGGAAAGTTCAGTTTCTCTAGTTAAAAAATCAATAGAGTGTTTAGCCGCACTCATTTGCGCTTCTAATTCATTTCTCAACTTTTGAGTCAGTTGGCTAGAATTTATGAGTTCTGATTCCAATACACCAATGCCTTGCAATCGTTTATTGGCATCAGCAACCAAGTGTTTGATGATCAGCCGTCGCATCATCCAAAAAAAGGCAATTGTTACTGGTGGAAATACGGTACCAAGAATTAGTAAAATATTCAGCAGAGTTATGGTAGTATTAAAACCATATCCAGATTCAGAACTGGCACCAGACGGGGAAATAAAAGCGAAAACATCGCGAACTTGAGGATTGCTTTCAACCCCAGTTTCGATTAATTTAGACAGCCAGGTTTCTTGTAAAGATTTTGTTAGTTCATCGCCGGATGCAGCAGGAGTATTCGCCTTGGTTTTTGCAGTAGCAGATACATCGGGTTGAGCGGCCGCTACCAGCAAACCTGTCGGCGATTTTACAGCAATTCGCGGGGAAAATTGTTCGTAGGCGATCGTCTCAGGCTCACTAATTGGCTCAGCCCGACGGGATGCGGTAGTATTTGGGAAAAATTGTTCGTGGGCGATCGTCTCAGGCTCACTAATTGACTCAGCCGGACGCGATGCGGTAGTATTTGGGGAAAATTGTTCGTGGGTGATCGTCTCAGGCTCACTAATTGACTCAGCCGGACGCGATTCAGTATTATTTACCGCATCAACAAAGTTGCTAGCCTGCGGTGTCTCAGGAGAAATAGGATGTGCAGCAGGATTGGCGCTAGTATTAGCAGTTAAATTGTGGGATGCGAGGGCAGCCAGAGTCAAGAGAGCTAGATTAGAGACGCGCATAAACGTCAACTCATTTAGGAGAAATTAGTGCTTGATTGTCAGCGATCGGGCGATCGACCTCATCGTCTCAGCAGTTAGAATAGCTGACATGAGGAATGCTGACTTACTATCTCCAAAATACGCGCGCAGCCTGACTTTTCAGGAAAAGTGGCAATAATTCTGGCTGTGGAACTTTGGTGAAAGAATATATTCTCCCAACTAATGGGGTTGGATAACTCTCGCAATCATCATTAGGCTGGTAGGGCGGGCTTCACCAATCTGCACAATTAGCCAACTATCCGGGTGAACCCGCCCCAACCGACCCGATTTTTAACTCTAAACCCCAGCTAAAATCGCTTCCGGCTGCTGACGTTCGGCCGCCACTTCTTCTAAATCAGCGCCGTAAATTTCACAGCTATTATTCGGACTTTCAATCAGCTTAATCTTGTGCAACTCTGCGCCCAATTCCCGAACGGGCGATCGCAATAATTGCCCGATCCGAACCGCAATATTTTCCGCAGTCGGCACAACTTTCTCAAAATAAGCAATATCCTTATTTAAAAAAGTGTGATCGAAGGGTTCAACAACATAATCGTCAACGGCTTTTTGCAAAGCTCCCAAATCAGCAATCATGCCAGTCCGCGCATCAATTTCCCCTTTAACAGTCACCTCTAAATGATAATTGTGACCGTGACCGTTGGGACGAGCACATTTGCCGTAAATTTCCGAGTTTTCTTCAAAGCTCAAATCGGGACGAGCCAACCGATGGGCGGCGCTAAAATGAGTGGACAAAGTTAAATAAGCTTCCATTCCGTTTCCTAAATATTCAGCCCAAAGTTCGGGATGTTCAAACAATTGAATTTTGCTCAGAGGTAAATGAGGGGCTAGCCGCAGCCAAATTTGCCGTGCTATGTTTTCGGTAGTTGGCAGAGTCTGCTCAAATTCCGGCCACGCTTCGTTAAGGTAGGAAAAATCTAGATCCTTGATAACTTCCCGCTTGATGACGTGCTTGACATCAGACAGGTTGAGCACCATGCCGTACTCGTCTAGTTCGCCTATCATGGAAACGTAAAGGACGTAATTGTGTCCGTGTCCCGGTGCGCGGGCAGTTGGGCCAAACCGCTCAAAGTTCTCGGCTTCGCTCAACTCCGGCAGCCAGTACCGATGACTCGCCGAAAACTGTGCCCGACGATTGATGATGCACTGCATAAAAGTCAAGTAGGGTAAGCTTGTTAAGTTCTGTAAAGGACTTACTTCTTAAGGATAAACTAATTTTTGCTGGAATTTTTCGATAATTTGAGGGTGCTGTAAATGAATTTCTACCAATTTTCCAGATATTGGCAACAAGTCGCTATTCGATCGAGCCGCAGGGCCCATTTTACGCCACAACACAGATATCCGGGCGAAAATATCGCTACAAAACAGTTTCTCGCCATCAGTTGCTAACCCATCAGTTACGAGTCTTTGAGAGAGAGTGCCACTGACCCGCACCTGTAACAGCGCGCGCCGGAAATTTCGAGTTTTTAGTCTTGGCCCTGCCATCGTTAGCAGTTTGCGGTTCAGTTGCGGCCAAAACTAATCACTCCTTACCAATCACCAATTACCCATTACCAAATATTAATGAATTCGATTACTGCAGGAGCCGATCGCTTTTTTGAAAATTTGTCTGGTGCGACAACAACCCCCCTCTTCTATATCGGGGACGCTCATCTGTCCATCAGTGCGATCGTTAAACTGATAATTTTAGCTATATTTGCCTTGATTATAGCTAAGATTATCAGCGAAGGAATCAAGCGCAGCGTGCTAGTTCGGATGAGATTGGATCGCGGCAGTAGAGAAGCAATTTCCACCATCATTAGCTATATTTTAGCAACTATTGGCTGTATATTCGTCCTGCAAAGTGCCGGCATCAACCTCACTTCTCTCACCGTCTTGGCTGGGGTTGTCGGCATAGGTTTTGGCTTCGGCTTGCAAAATCTCGCCAGCAACTTTATCAGCGGTCTCACCCTGCTATTCGAGCACCACATTAGAGTCGGAGACTTTATTGAAATAGACAAGTTCTTAGGAACAGTAGAAACAATTTCGATACGCTCTACTATCATTAAAACTATTGACGGTCTATTTGTAATTATACCAAATATTAAATTTGTCGAAACTAACATTATTAACTGGAGTTACAAAGACGCTAGATGCCGCATCCACATCCCCGTCGGTGTTGCTTACGGATCAGACCCAGTAATAGTTACGGAAGCGCTGCTAATTGCGGCGCGGATGGAATCAAATGTCTTGTCCCATCCTTCTCCTAAAGTATGGTTTTGCGGTTTTGGAGATAACGCTTTAAATTTTGAACTTTTAGTTTGGATTGATCAGCCACAGGAAAGCGATGCTATTAAAAGCGCGGTCAATTTTTTAATTGATTACGAATTGCGCCACCGAAATATCGAAATTCCCTTTCCCCAGCGCGATTTGTGGCTGCGAAATCCACAAGAGTTAACAAAACTTTTTCACAATAACAAAGACGATAATCCCAACGGCAAACTTTTTCCGCACAATGCAAAACATTCAGCCGATTTGAAATCTAATTCCACTGTTTCTGAGCCTAAAAATACAGCGCCTAAATCCCCTAATAATTGGACGCTGCGAGATTTGTTGCGGCGAGTAACTTATTTTGAACAGTGTACGGATTTAGAACTCCGACAGTTAATTGAATATGGCTACCGACAACTGTTTCCAGCGGGACAGGTGGTATGTAAAGAAAATGACCCTGGCGATTCTTTTTATATTATTCTGTCGGGTACTGTAGAAGTTCTTTCTCAAAAAGCTGGTCAGTATATTGCTACGCTTCATGAGGGCGAGTTTTTTGGGGAAATATCTTTGCTGTTGGGTACTCCGAGAACGGCGACTGTTAAAACTAGCGAAGATGCAATTTTGTTTGTGGTGGAACGTCACGATTTGCAAAAACTTTTAAGAGAACAACCCAATTTAGCCGATCAGATTGCTCAAAAATTATCGGAACGCCAGCAAGCTTTGAGAGATTTGGGATTGTTAGATGGCGACTCTCTGGAACAAACTCCTTTTATTAAAATTCGCAAGCGAATTCAAGTTCTTTTTGGAATTTGAAAGAAGGCAGTTCGGCAACGGATTCTGTAATGGATGTAACGGATGTAACGGATGTAACGGATGTAACGAATGTCAGGAATAAGGAAGAGGGAAGAGGGAAGTTCGGCAACGGATTCTGTAACGGATGTAACGGATGTAACGGATGTCAGGAATAAGGAAGAGGGAAGAGGGAAGAGGGAAGAATCTGCTTTTTTAACTTTTAATTTTTAATTCATCCTGCGCTTCCCGCCGCAGTCTAGCGGCAATTCTAAACAGTTCTTGACCAGTGTGCAAGTGGCGATCGTCATAATTGAGGGTAAATAAATACAATTCTTCTATGCCGTCTCCGACTTGGTTGATAGAGTAGTAGAGATGGGCTGCAACTCCGGCTACATTAGATGGATTGGGCATTGATGTAAGAAAGTTATGAGCTTTTTTGAGGAACTCGCGGCTGGTTTCGATATAAAGTTGAAACTTTTCTATCAGTTCGTCATCAAACGGATCTGCTGACAATTCGTCTATTTCTTTTTTAAGCGGCTTCAAGATGCTGTTGAGCATTCTATTGACTGGTTTGTATACTTTAATCAGCCACTGTTCCATTAGTTCATCCGCGTCCCTTGCTGTTTGTGTTTGCTGGCGGCTGACGTTTGGTGCGGCTGGTGATTGCTGTTCGGTTTGCTCGGAAAGTTGGCGATCGTAAGATTGTCTGTGCTGGGCGTCTCCTAATATTTCATAGGCTGCATTGAGGCGGACAATTTCTTCGTGACCCGCTGTGTCGCTGCGGCTGTCTGGATGAAATAATTTGACTAAACGGCGGTATGCTTGTTTAATCTCGGCTTGTGTTGCGGTTGGGCTAATCTTTAGGGTTTTATAGTGATTGATAACGGAAGACACGCTGTTATTTCCTTGAAATCTGGATAATCTGTGAAAAAGTGCTTGACAAAAATATCATGATTTGCTATTTTTTTAAGTATTTATCTGATATAAATGTCAAAAATTGTCAGTAAAAAACCTCAGTTTTCAACTTATCATAAATCTATTTTAGAAAAACATTGAGGCTTTGGAAGTGGTAAGCCGATCGACATTGAAGACTTCTATAGCGCTGCTCCCGCCCACAGTTAGCTCATTCTTTTCTTTTCTCTTCCTTCGCCACAAGAGCGCTCAGCGCCCGCTTCGCTAAAAGGCCGAAAGCGGTTCAAAAAAAAGTGCCTTCAGAAATTAGGCATCATATCAAATCCGGTAGCATCGGAATTATTCCTCTCTGTATTCTCTCCCTCTGCGTTCTCTGCGCCCTCTGCGGTTAAATCATTCCTATGCAACCGGAAACGATATCGATCGCGATCGAGGGAACTGCAATCTATCGCCATTCTTTAATCTACTAAAAAGCCAAGCAGAGCGTACAGTCTACGCCCTGCTCTCTATTTCTGCGACTTAGGCCGGAGGCTAGCCTAGTTGAGGGCCATCGCCAGATTGAGTTCTGGATCTTGGAACAAGGGAGTGCTGAGATAGCGTTCGCCGAAGCTAGGCTGAATCATCACAATCAATTTCCCTGCATTTTCGGGACGCTTAGCGACTTTCACCGCTGCACATAATGCTGCACCGCTGGAAATACCGGACAAAAGTCCTTCTTCTCTAGCCAAGCGACGGCCATAGGCGATCGCCTCGTCATCCGTAACAACTATAATTTCGTCGATCGAATCTACATTCAGCACCGGCGGCACAAAACCAGCACCGATACCTTGAATTTTGTGAGGCCCAGGCTTTCCGCCCGACAGTATCTGACTATTGGCCGGCTCAACGGCGATCGCCTTAAACTCGGGTTTCCTGGACTTAATCACCTCTGCCACACCCGTAATCGTACCGCCAGTGCCGACTCCCGAAATCAGGAAATCCACCTCGCCGTCTGTATCTTCCCAAATTTCCTCAGCCGTTGTCGAACGGTGAACCTGCGGGTTCGCTGGATTCCGAAACTGCTGCAACATATACGCATTGGGAGTTTTGTCCACAATCTCTTGAGCGCGGCGGATGCAGCCACTCATGCCCTCAATTCCGGGAGTCAGTTCTAGTTGGGCCCCGTAAGCTCGCAGCATCGATCGGCGTTCCGTGCTCATCGTATCCGGCATGGTCAAAATCAACTGGTAGCCCTTAGCCGCTGCCACCATTGCCAGAGCAATTCCGGTATTGCCAGAAGTCGGTTCCACTAAAACCGTTTTGCCTGGACTAATCAGCCCTTCGGCCTCTGCTTGATTGACCATATTGACACCGATGCGGTCTTTCACCGATGCTGCCGGATTCATGCCTTCGAGTTTTACCACAATCCGAGCCACGCAGCCTTCAGCTTGGGGAATGCGGTTGAGTTGCACCAAGGGCGTCCGCCCTACCAATTCTGTAATGTCGCCAGCAATACGCATAATCTTTGTCAGTTTGTGGTTGAAAGTAAATGTTAATTCCTAGTTGGCAATATTTTAACTAGATGTAATACATGATATCGAGCTGCCGTCTGCCATTGCGCTTTTCGCACAGATCCTGTAGCGTATATTTTTGCAAAACTGAGTTGGCAATCGATCGAGCTTCTTGCCAAACTTCCCAAATCACCGCACTTTCTACAGTTTGAGCAGGCGAGTCTTTTTCAGAGCGATCGAACTCTGAGCCTTCGAGACAGTTGATAATTTCTAGGAGGGTAATTTTCCACGGTTCCCTCGCCAAGATATAACCTCCCTTAGCTCCTCGCTGGCTGCGAATCAGCCCGCAGCGTCTCATGGTAGCCAACAACTGCTCTAAATATCGATCTGGAATATTTTGCTGAGCCGCTATCTGGCGAATTTGCAGAGGCTCGCCTTCTTCGTAGCAATCGGCAAGCTCCAGCAAAGCTAAGATTGCGTATTCGCTTTTACAGGAGAGTTCTACCATAATTGCTTCCAATACCAGAATTATCAACTCCGAAGTCAGATGTTAAAATTCTCCTCAATGTTGAGTTCCCAATTCTAACTCCTAACTTTACCTTTTATTATACCCCGGTTTTCCACTGAACTTAATCGACTTTCATCACTTCATCGTTGGAACGATCGGCAATCTGAACCCAACAAACCCAGTTTCTCGTTTCGACTTCCTCCCCTTCCACCACAGCCTTACCTCAAGAAACCTGGTTGTCTGCCTCTCTGACTGATAATTTTTAATTTTTAATATATTCTTGGCGCCCCCTTCCTCCCGCCAACAAAAAAGCCCTGCGCTAGGCAGGGCTAAACTTGGCCTTTAGAGTGGCCAGCAGAGAGGTTATAACCTCCCTGCCTCCTCTAACCCGCTCTTAGAACGTGAAAGTAGTTCTCAGAGTACCAATGATGATGTCATCATTACGGTCATCTTGATTAGGATTTGTCACCCAAATCACGCCCGGAGTAACAGAAATGTTGTCCGAGAGCTGAAACTTGTAGAACCCTTCAACGTGATAGGAATCATCGTTGCGGAAGCTCCGCAAACTGCTTGCAGCTTCAAGTTTATCCAAGTAAGGCTCACGACCTACCACGAACCCTAGCAAGTTGCCTTCTTTCCCTAAATCAGGCAAAGCCAAGGTGACAGCGTAGTTCCAGATTTTCGCATCGCCGATGCCGAGAATGCGGGCATTGGTTAAACCTGCCCAGCCACCAAGGATAAATCTCGGGCTCAGCCGCAACGAAGCCTGAGCACCGTAGGAGTTGCTGACAACTTTGCGAGCGCGGAAGCCATCAAAGCCTTCGTTCAAACCGTTGAGAGAATTAGCCACGCCGGTACCCGTGAAACCGCCGGGGACGCTGGCCCCGAAACCGTTGTCAAACCCAAAGTTACCTCTGTTAAAGTAACCGTGGTTGTAGTTGAAAGCAACTTGCAAGTTGCGTCCGGGGGTAAAAGTCAACTGACCCATCGCCGTGTAGTCGCCGTTCGTCAAGCCTGCACCCCTAGCCGGACTGGCTGCATTTGACGCCAAATAGCCAAAGGACAAAGAAGTTGGGCCGAACACCCCGCCCAGCAAGCCCCTGCCGCCGAAGGCATAGTCAAAGCCAATACCTGCGCCACCGCCCAAGCGGTAGATGGGGTTGCGCTGTCCAAAGGCACTCAGTGATCCGTTGCCACCGTCAAAGTCTTCAAAGTAAGGGTTGACAGTCGGCATAATGTCGTCCCACACAACATTGTTTGCTGCAAGGGTAACGTTCAGTCGCTGACCGACGGGGAACTTATATAGCAAGGTGTCGAGGGCAACAACGTTGTCGGTTCTGCCGACTACGTTCCAAGTTTGAGTGCCTTCGCTTGTAGCCCCAAGGTTGAAGTTGCCACCGTTGCCGACTTGAAGCCTGGTCAGCAGCAAGTCTCTGCCGGTGAAGCTAGTGTTTAAATTCAGACGCACCCGCTGTTGGAAGACAGCTTCGTTGTTGTCGCTGCCAATTCTTCTTTCGTCTGTGCCAAACAAGCCAACGTTACCACCAAAGTCGTCGCTGAGAGCGAAAATAGCTTCCCCAGTCAGCTTAGTAGTGGTGGAGAATTGGTTGGCTTCGAGTTCGGATGTCCGAGCTTCCAGAGCATCGACGCGACCGCGCAGGGTTGCCAGTTCCGCTGCAAATTCTTCTTGGAGCCGTTGGAGGGCTGCCAAGTCATCTCTCGTAGCGAAGTTGCCCGTGCCGCCTCTAATTAGCTCGCTCACCTTGTCTAAGCAAGCATTTAAACCGGCTGCGAATTCGTAGCGAGTCATTGCCCGGTTGCCGCGGAAAGTTCCGTCGGGATAACCGGCAATACAGCCGTAGCGCTCGACTAGGGATTGCAGTGCTTGGAAGGCCCAGTCTGTGGGCCGCACGTCGGAGAGTTGGGAAACTGAGGTCACTTGACCTTGAGTTTCGCCACCGGCAGCACCTTCGCTGCTGTACTCGTTGAGCTGTTCTAATGTGGCGGCTGGGTTTTGCTCTTGTGGTGCGGCAGTTTGGGCTAAAGATTCAGCCGGTTGTGGCAAACTTTGTTCTGCCGACTCTGCCACTGCCGGGGCTGGAGTTTCTAATTGAACTGCACCGATTTGCTCTGGGAGAGCGGTAGCTGCCGGGGCTGGAATTTCTAGTTGGGCTGCCGGGGCAGAATTTTCTACTGGTTGAGCTACTGTTGGCTCAACTGCGGCTAAAGATTCACTTGTAGGTTGTGATGCCGCTTGGGGCTCTGCCTCAGCAGGGGCTGTGTTTGCTCCGACGATCGCACTTTCAGTTGCAGCCGTGGCCGAATCTTCAATCGCTGCGTGGGTTTCGCTGCCAGCGACTTGGGAAATTTCTTCTACTGGCTCGGAGGCTGCAGTTGTTTCGGAAACAGCAGCTAAAGCATTTAGTTTCGCTTCGGAGGTTTCAGCGGTTTCAGCTTTTGCGACAGCGGGATTGACCGCATCAGCAGCCTGCTGAGCGTCTGCTGCCATCGCGCTCGAAGAAACTACTAGGGTAGCTCCTAAGACTGCTGGGCTGATTAGTAAGTAACTCCACAAAAATTTCGACATATTCACTCTCATCCTCACACCGATTACAGAGAAACTTTTCTAGTCTTCTATGTGGTCAGTCGTTGCTCAACTAGCATACTCTAAAAAGAGACCTAAAATTCACTTTTTCTTTGGATTCTTTTGGGCTGACCGAGTATATAGATGTGACTGACGGCTGCATAAAGCCTGTTTTTAAACCTTTACTCAACGGCGTCAAAACCCTACCCGGCTTGGGCTGTGGATTGATTTGACTGCTGACACTAGACAGCACCCGATTGCCTATTTACTTTTTAGCACAGCACGCCCGACTCGTCTAGGCTGATTCGACTTTAACATCCAAGCTGTGCCCGAGGACGCTAAAGACTTGGCGATGATCGAACAATTCTAACAAATCAGCGTTGATTTTGTTGTGAGCTGCTTCTTGCCGCAAAATTTTCATCGCTGCCTCTGTTCGCAGAGCTCGCTTGTAGGGGCGATCGCCTGCTGTCAGGGCGTCGTAAATATCGGCGATCGTCATCAATTGTGCTTGAATTGGAATTTCTGACTTGTTTAAACCTCGCGGATAGCCTGTGCCGTCGAGTTTTTCGTGATGTCCGTAGGCAATGTCTGGAACATTTTTTAAATCCTTTGTCCAAGGAATTTGTTTGAGAAACTCGTAAGTGTGAGTTACATGAGATTCTATTTCAGATCTTTCTTCCGGCGTCAGGTTGCCCCTCGACACCATCAATTGCAAGATCTCGTCTGAGTTCAGCAGGGGTTTCTTTGCCCCATCTATATCTCTGTAAGTTTGTCGAGAAATCTCTCGCAGTTGAGCTAGGGGTTCTGCTGCCAAAATGTGAGGCTCGTTTGCCTCTAGCAGCACTTCCCAGTATTCTGCTAATCTGGTTTTGGCCTCTGCTAGCTTAGTGTCTAGCTGTTCGATTTGCTGGCATTGAGCGCACTCTGGCTCTTGGCTCGGGTGTTTTCGGTAGGCTGAATGCTCCAGCAAGTATTTATATTTAGACTGGACGCATTCCATTTCCATCGTCCGTTGAGCTAAGCCAAAGCGGTGGCGAATGATTTCTAGCTGTGCGGGGTAGAGCTTTTTCTGTTTGGTCAAAACTGCTTCGGGCACTCCAATTTTGCCAAAATCGTGCAGCAGGGCGGCGTAGCGAAGTTCTTGAATTTGGCGGTTGTTAAAGTAAATAGAGCGCAGTCCTCCGCTGCTGACGGTGTTTACTTCTTCTGAAAGGCGTACTGTGAGGGCTGCTACTCGTTCTGAATGGCCGTAGGTACAGGGGTCTCTGGCTTCTATGACTTGCACCGAGGCTTTGACGAAGCCCTCGAACAAATGTTCTATGCTGTCTTGGAGTTGATTGCGCTCGATCGAGATTGCTGCTTGAGAAGCGAGCGAGCGAACTATCCTTTCTTCCCACTCCGAATACTGCTGCGTCGATTCCCAGGCATTGTCTGCTGTCAGCACCGTATCTGCCTTTGTTTTGCGGTTGATCAGTTGCAGTACACCTATTGTCTCCCCCTGTCGGTTTTGCATCGGCAGTACCATTACCGAGCAAGTGCGGTAATCAATATCCCTGTCAAAACTGGTATCTAGCCGATAGGGTACGCCGGGGGGTAAGTCGTAGGCATCAGACAGGTTCAAACTTTGACCTGTAATTGCCACGTATCCCGCCAAGCTTTTGTCTGTCAGTGGCAGGGCAAACTCTTTAAACGACAGGCTCGGTTTAGAAGCGTTTTGGGCTACCTTGAACAGCAGCTTAGATGTTTCGTCGCTGTGATCTACTAAGTAAACGCTGCCAGCATCGCTGTATGTAATTTCCCTACTTTTGGATAAAATTAAGTTTAACAAATCGCCCAAATCTTGGGCGCTCGACAGAGCCGCGCCAATATCTAAAAGCTTTTCTATCAGATCGGTTTTTTCGGCAGCAGACTCGTTCTTGAACTCTGGCTTTTCAAATACGATCATGGTGGGATGATGGGGAATAGCCTTTTATACATTGAACGTTTGGCCTCTCGACTTTTTAGCACCCGATTCTAACCCCAAGTCGATTTTTTATTTGCGAGCTTTTCTCTAGCGGGGACTCTTGTTGGGCCAGCGGGTACTTTTTTAATCTAGCGTAGAAGAAATCTCTTGGGCTAGCGCAAAGTCTTTCTCAGTTAAGCCTCCGGCATCGTGAGTTGTCAAGTTAAGTGTAACTTTGTTGTAGGAAATTTCTATATCGGGGTGATGTGCTGCGGCTTCTGAGGGGGCGACCAACTTATTCACAAAGGCGATCGCTTCGATAAAATCTTTAAATAAACGGGTAGAGCGCAGTTGTTTACCTTCAATTGTCCAACCTGACAATTGACTGGCGCGCTCTTGAATTTCAGTATTATTAATTAGCTCAGCCATATTTTTTTTTCTTTGGGATTAGCAATGGCAGATTAACTGCCAACGTTTAGAAACCCTGACCAAAAACTATCCGCTCTCACCAATAGCATTTAGTCTCAAGTTTTAATACTTAAGATTTAACACTATTTGAGGTGAGAGCGGTCTAGCGGGTCTTCAGATTAGAACCTGACTGCCGGGAGAATCCCTAGCTCAGCCTGGTTCCCCGTGGAAGTCGTTTCCCGTTGGAGACGACGGCTGACTGCTAGTGAGCGGCCCCGGCGCACAGCCGGTAGTTTCCAATCTGATGACCCATGCGTTTACTACTTTCTATCATGGGCATCACCTCCAGGTTTAGCTAAATGGCTTAATATTGGAACGCACATCACCTAAATACAAGATTTAAGGTGATGATTTGTGCGCTAGCCATTGCCAGCGTTACCAGAAGAACTTGCGTTCTGAGTATCGTTCTAGTATTCACAATTATTAGAATAACACAAGGAATTAGAAGTGGGGGGATGGAAATTGATATTTTTGCAAGATTGGGGGAATTTACTGCTGCTGCAAGCTCTTTGATCGATCTCTACAGCAAGCGGACGATCGCACTTTCCGCCATTTGTTTATATTTTCTTCAGAATCCGGGCTGTGCGGTTATTAGGCGCATGGCAACTCTGGCGGCGGGGAAAGGTCGATCGATTTCTTGCCAGATAGGAGAGTTCGCCAGATATAAAGACACAAGTTGTTCTAGCTACAGGCAGAGTTGGTTTTTGTACAAAATCAACTTTTTTTAGGGCGCTAATTCGATCGAATCCTGGAAACAAAAAGCTCCTGCCTGGTGGCGGGAGCTTTTTGAGCATTAAGGGTAAAGCCTAAACTGCTTTATCTTACCCTTTTAAAATGTTGGAAATTTTGATATTTCGCGCTGATTACAGAGCGTTACCGCGAGGCAGAACTTCTTCAGGGAAGATGAAGTTTTCGTGGGGTTGGTCAGTAGGAGCCATCCAAGCACGAATGCCTTCGTTAAGCAGAATGTTCTTAGTGTAGAACGTTTCAAACTCAGGATCTTCAGCAGCGCGCAATTCTTGGGATACGAAGTCATAGGCGCGCAGGTTTAATGCTAAACCGACGATGCCAATGGAGCTCATCCACAAGCCTGTGACAGGTACGAACAGCATAAAGAAGTGCAACCAGCGCTTGTTGGAGAAGGCAATTCCGAAGATTTGCGACCAAAAGCGGTTAGCTGTCACCATCGAGTAGGTTTCTTCTGACTGAGTTGGGTTGAAGGCGCGGAAGGTGTTTGAGCCTTCGCCGTCTTCAAACAAGGTGTTTTCTACGGTTGCACCGTGGATGGCGCACAACAGCGCACCGCCCAAGATGCCTGCAACGCCCATCATGTGGAAGGGGTTGAGCGTCCAGTTGTGGAAGCCTTGCAGGAATAGCAAAAAGCGGAAAATTGCTGCGACGCCGAAACTGGGGGCGAAGAACCAGCCTGATTGACCCAAGGGGTAAAGCAGGAACACCGACACAAACACGGCGATGGGGCCGGTGAATGCTAGGGCGTTGTAGGGACGGATGCCGACTAAACGGGCGATTTCAATCTGACGCAGGCAAAAGCCGATCAGTGCGAAGGCGCCGTGGAGGGCGACAAATGTCCACAAACCGCCGAGTTGGAACCAGCGGGTAAAGTCCCACTGCGCTTCGGGGCCCCACAGGAACAGCAGGGAGTGTCCGAGGCTGTTGGCTGGGGTGGAGACTGCTACGGTGAGGAAGTTGGCTCCTTCAAGGTAGGAACTTGCCAAACCGTGGGTGTACCAGGATGTGACGAAGGTGGTGCCTGTTAACCAGCCACCGATGGCTAGGTAGGCGCAGGGGAATAGCAGGATGCCAGACCAGCCTACGAAGACGAAGCGATCGCGTTTGAGCCAGTCGTCGAGGACATCAAATATGCCTCTTTCGGTCTGGGCGCGTCCGACTGCGATTGTCATTTACGCAAATCTCCAAATGGATATAATTACAACGGATCTGTCTCTAGTCATGAGTCTTCCACCGTTGCCTCTGCTTAGCAGAAAACAAGTTGGATTATGAACAGACTTTACTTTTCTTTACCGTATTGACGATTATAGAGGTAATTCTTTACAAGAGCAAGTTTTTCTTAAAAAACTTTTGGCTCTTGACTTTTGACTTGTGCGAAGTCCCCGAAGCCCTCGAAGTCCCCGAAGTCTTTGCCCTGCATTTGGGAACTTCTACTATATATGAGTCTCTGCGCTTTGCGTCAGAAGCCCGGTGGCTTGGTAGATATATCGGCCTCAACCTCTGATTTTTCTAAGAAACTGGGTTTCCGTGGGTAAGTCCTATATATATACTGAGGATAGAGCTCCAAACTTAGGTTTTTAAGACTATATGTTCAGCATTGACATCATTGTGAAGAATACGCCCGTCTCGCTGTCGGTGCAGCGGAAGTTGGAGGAGGACGCTGAGACTGTTTACCAGCAGGTACTGGCGGCGATTCGCAACTCCCAACCGCAAATTTTGGAACTCACCTGCGAGAAAAATCCTGAGAAAAAGGTGGCTGTACTCAGCAGCGAGATTTCTGGGGTGGTGGTTTCTCAGAAATCGGGGGCGTCATCTACAGGCAGATCCCCTGGTTTTGTCTCGATGACAGCAGAATGAGGGCTGGGGGTGTTGGTGCCGATATGAGCCAGTCAGCCGTTGCTGTGCGGGATTTGGGTTTTTGCTGGCCGTCGGGCGATCGAGTGTTGCAAGGTTGCTCTCTGGATGTACCGAAGGGCGAGTTTTGGATGCTTTTGGGCACTAACGGCAGCGGCAAGTCTACGCTGTTGAGGCTGATGGCTGGGCTGCTGCACCCCCAGTCGGGGGAAATTGACCTCGGTGGGCGGGTGGGTTTTGTGTTCCAAAACCCGGATCACCAATTGGTGATGCCGACGGTTGGTGCGGATGTGGCTTTTGGTTTGGTGGAGGAAAAGCTTTCTAACGTTCAGGTGCGGGAGAGGGTGGCGGAGGCTTTGGAGGCTGTGAATTTGCTGGATTTGCAGCGGCGGCCGATTTATGCTTTGAGTGGGGGCCAGAAGCAGCGAATTGCCCTGGCTGGGGCGATCGCCCGTCACTGCGAAATTCTGCTGTTGGATGAACCGACGGCTTTGTTAGATCCTGATTCTCAGTTGGATTTGGTGGCGGCGGTGCAGCGGTTGGTGAAAAATCGCGGGATTACGGCTTTGTGGGTGACTCACCGTTTGGATGAGTTGAATTATTGTGATGGGGCTTTTTTGTTGGAAAAGGGCCAAGTTGTCGATCGGGGAGATCCGGCGCGTTTGAAGCAGCGGTTGATGCAAAGTCAAGATGTTTAGCCCTCAAGCAATTTGATAATTAAGTCATTCTGCGAGGGAAATCGCTTCTACAAAAACGAAGTCTGCCTCCGCAGACTAAGAGAATTGCTGCACGCCAAATCAATCTCGCAATCCTCGATCGCGCAACCAAGCATTTGCCCAAATTGTATCGGCTTCTGACAGCGGTGGTATGACTTCCCAGTTGCGATAATCTATCTTCAGGTCGTAACTTGCTATGTCGTAAATTTGAGTGAATAATTCCTGCAAATTGATTATAGGTTCGGTATCGCCCGATCGCAGTGGTAAAGGAAAGGCAGGCAGCGGGTTCTGCACGTTAAAAGCATACAAATCGGCTCTGGGACGGCGATTTCCCCGACACACCAAAACGCTATAGTGGCTTTCAATGTCATTGCCAATAACTGGCATTTTTTGACCGCGCCGCAATAAATCTATTTCAATTAAATGAGTGCGGCTACCTAAAATTTCTTCTCGCTTTTCTTCGTACATTTGTCGTCCTTTTCCTGGGCGCTTATTGCTAGGCGAGAGGATTTCAATCAGGGTGATTAATTCTTGGTTTCCTCTTTCTCTAATTTCTAAATAGCCTTCCCGAACCTGGTATGGCATGGGAATATTTACTGTCAAGGGTTGTGTTGGTGGCGCTGCAACGGCTACGTTTGATGTTATTAATTCGGTTGTGGTTCTTGGCTGAATTATGTTTAGATCAGGAATGCCAATTGATAAATTGTCGTCAGCGGTTTCATACATTCTCACTTCTACAGACACTAAATACTTAGGACGTAGTTGCGGAGATAATAATCTGGCAATTTCAATAATTAGCCAGTGGTGTAGAGCAGGCCAGAGTTCGGGATGCTCTAAATACGGGTCCATACCGGGAAAGGGAGATGGCATTGATGTGACTCCTTGACTTAAGTCTATTTACAGTTTAGCAATGTTGTTTTGGGAAAATTAGGGGCGATCGCACTTCCTGTCAAATAGAATAATTCCTATTTGTGGAAGGGCGATCGCACTTTTCAACAATTAAACTTCGATAGGCAATTGTGTTTGAATTGGAACGCTGTTTTCATCCAACACAGACACCGCATTTACGAACACAATTGTATGCGGGACTGCGGGCATTAAACGGCGCAGTGCATTTAGGTAAGATTCGGCATCGGGGCGGCGGGCGAAACGGGCGACTGTTAACCGCTGACTGTTGGGGAGGTGGCGAATTAGATGCCAAGGTTGAAGTCGATCGCGATATGTCGGTTGTTTTGGTATCATAGGAAAATCCTTCCCACTTTTGTGGGTGGTGAATGAAAGGCGATCGCTCTAGATTTCTCAGGTCCGAGGGCGATCGCTATATCTAACACTTTTATTAAAAGCTAAATACGTAGCTTCTGTCAAGCATAAATGGGGTTAATACGGTTGCGAGTTCGAGAACTGGCTGAGGAGAAGAGTTGGACGCTGAAAGAAGTTTCGGAGAGAACGGGTATTCCGTACAGCACGGTCAAAAATTACGCGCAAGCTCCTAAGCTGGCAACGGTGGACTACACGGCTTTGCAGAAACTTGCTGAAGTCTTCGATGTGATGGTGGAAGACTTGGTTGAGGTTTTGGAACGGTAAACTGATTTGTCAGCGGGAAGATGGGTCTAACTCGGTTGCGCGTTCGAGAACTAGCTGAGGAGAAGGGTTGGACGCTTAAAGAAGTTTCTGAGCGATCGGGCATTCCTTACAGTACCGTTAGAAGTTATGCCCATTCTCCCAAGCTGGCAACTGTAGATTACACAGCTTTAAACAAAATGGCTCGCGTGTTTGATATTGCGATCGAAGATTTAGTTGAGATTTTGGAACAGTAAAGAAAAAATAATGCTCGTGAAGATTCAAAGAGAGTTGATGGTCTAAGGACATAATAATGTTGTGTTTCTAGTATTTTACTCAAAAAAACCAGGACACAACATTGTTGTGTCCCTACTGTATTGTCAGCAATTGAGGAATTGTATTTTACTCAAAAAAGCCAGGAGACAACATTGTTTCGCTTCCCTACCTCATCTCATATCCAAACAAATTAGGATCGACTTCACCCAAATTCAAATCGGCCAAACCATACTCTGCCCAACGCCTTTCTACCATCGCCGCCACATCCGGATCTGACTCCAAAACTTCCCCCCATTCGTGATCCGTTTCCGGCGGCATCTTCGTAGTAGCATCAATCCCCATTCGGCCTCCCAAACCAATTTTTTCACTGGCAAAATCTAACGTATCAAAAGGCGTATTCGGCAGAATAAATACATCCCGAACCGGATCGACTTTAGAACTAATTGCCCAAACTACTTGACGCGGGTCGCGAATGTTGATACTTTTATCGACAACAATCACAAACTTAGTGTATGTAAACTGCGGTAATGCACTCCAAAATGCTAAAGCAGCCCTGCGCGCTTGACCGGGATATGCTTTATCAATCGAGATAATTGCCGCTTTATAACTAAGCGCTTCCATCGGTAAGAAGAAATCGACAATTTCCGATACTTGCTGCCGCAAAATAGGGGTATAAATACGGTTAAGCGCGATCGCCATCATTGCTTCTTCTTTCGGTGGCCGCCCGCTAAATGTGGTCAGATAAATCGGGTCTTTGCGGTGCGTCATGCAGTTGAATCGAACCAGCGGCGAATCTTCCACGCCGCCGTAATAACCCATGTGATCGCCGAAGGGCCCGTCGGGCAGAACTTCCCCCGGCGTAATCGTTCCTTCTAACACAATTTCCGAGTCCGCCGGTACTTCCAAATCTACGGTTTTGCACTTGGCCAATTGCACGCCGGAACCGCCATAAAGTCCGGCAAATAACCATTCCGATAAATCTACAGGAATTGGTGTTGCTGCGGCGAGAATGATTAAAGGATCGACTCCAAGGGCGATCGCAACTTCCAACTTTTTACCAGCCTGCGCCGCTTTCCGCAAGTGCCTCGCCCCGCCCCGCACCGATAACCAGTGTACAGTCATCGTGTTTTTTGACTGCAACTGCAACCGATAAACCCCCACATTCGGCGTACCGGTTTCGCAATCTTTGGTAATTACCAAACCCAGGGTGATAATTTTGCCCGCATCTCCCGGATAAGGGCGAATCATCGGGATTTTGTTCAAATCCAGCCCTTCTCCCTCAATTACCACTTGCTGACAAGCTGGGAAAAAGTCGCGGCCGGGTTTGGCTTTCACTACGTCAAACAGCACTTTGCCGAACTCTATTGCTTGGGAAATCTTTTTCGGCGGTTTTGGCTGTTGCAGCATTCCTAGTTTTTTGCCGAGCTCTTCTAGTTCGATCGGCTTTTCCATGTTCATCGCCCAGCAAACGCGCTGTTCCGTACCCAACAGGTTGATTGCAACGGGGAATTCGGCCCCTTTGACGTTTTCAAACAGCAGTCCAGGGCCGCCTTTTTGCAGCATTTGATTGGAAATTTCGGCAATTTCGAGGTCGGAATCGACTAAGGCACTAATTCGGCGCAGTTGTCCCCGTTCTTCGAGTAGTTTGAGGAATCCCCGCAAGTCTCTAGCCATTTTTTTAAGAATTGTTAACGTTCTTTTGTTATTATGAGCCGATCGACTGCCACAAGTTAAACTGCGATGATAAGTTAATCAAAAATTCCCGATACTCGTTCGATAGATTGTGAAAAATCCCCGACGATCGCCTGAGCGATTTCGTAAAAACGGTCGTTCTCGCAGCCAACAGTTTTATCCGCGTCAGCCTAACGGTCAAGAATTGTTTGAGGCTTTGCTACCGCCGTCTAGCAGCAGGTGCGGGGAAGGTGCGTTAAGCGAAGCTATCCCGAAGGGAATCGCTGACAAAAGCTCAGAGTGCGATCGGGGCCTAGCTATTTTGCTCCTAGACGCAGAAAACTTGAAACTGGACGTTAATGCTGAAAAATTTTTAGCCAGTTTGTATGGCTCTCCCCTACAAGTTAAAATTGCTTTTGCTAACTGGAAAAAGCCGACTACTGGCAAGTTGGATGCTGAACTTTATGATCGCGGTTACGAACTGATTCACGTTCCGGGTGGTGCTAATAGTGCTGACGGTAAAATGATTGCTTTTGGCGCTGCTATTTTATACCGTTATAGGGATGTAAAACAAGTTTTTGTCTGTTCTTCTGACGGTTTGTTAAATCACCTTTGCAATCAGTTGCAAAATCAGGGATTGACTGTGTTTCGGGTGCGACGACAAAATGCTGTGTTGTCTGTAGAAAATCTTCGGACTGGTGATACTAATCACTATTCTTGCAAAAGGGAACAGGAAGTCCCTAGTTTTGAAGAATTGGCTAATCAAATTGGTGAGTTTTTGAAGGCTGAACACAAATCTATTGATGAGCGGATAGCTAGATTTTCTAGTGTGGCTGAGTTTTTTCAAGATCGTCGTACTATTGTTTTCCCTTCTACAACTTCCCCTGCCACAGCAGTGTCGGAATCAGGAGAAAACGAAGTGACACCGGTGGCTGAAGTATCTTTGGCTTCTGTTGTTGTCAATCAAAATTTGCCAGAAATAATTCCCGATCTCAATTCAAATCCTATTGAGTCGCTGGATGTTTTAAAATATATACTTGTGCAAATAATTGAAACTGCAAAAGTTGAGTTAAAAGAGGATTATATTCCTGTGGCAATAATTAAGAAAAAATTTTTTGCCAAATATCAGTTTCATGCTGATTTAATTGTCAAACAATTGTTGGGGAATAATTCCAGTCTAATCAAATTATTCCAGTCTGAATCGGCGGATTTTAAAGTAATATTAATCGGTAGCGAACATCACGTGGCAATCATGCCAAAGATGGACAGTTCAGAAGAAGGATAAGAATTATCAATTGGCGATCGCACAGTCAGCTCCCTGATGTATTTAAGAAATCAGGTCTCCGAGTCTTCCGTCTGAAAATTTAATCTGTTATTAACCAAAATTTAAGACAAGCTTATTCTTTTATTATTTAATCTGTTATTAACCAAAATTTAAAACAAGCTTATTCTTTTATATCCCTTTCTTTGGAGGTTTCAGTCTATCCTATGGAGGAGATTTGCAAAGTCGGCTATTAAGGGAGAGGAGGAATATGAATTTTTTCACAGGACGTTGGCGACGTAGTTTTATAGTGACACTTGCAGCAGCAGCATTCTCGCTGACTTTGATTAATTCTGCTGTAGCAGCCGTCACACTAAACGGTACGGGAGCAACTTTCCCTAAACCTCTTTACGATCGCTACTTCTCTCAAATGAGAAGTGCAAATCAAATTACTGTAAACTACGAAGGAACTGGTAGCGGTGCTGGCATCAAAGCATTAATTTCAGGCAATGTTGATTTCGCAGGCAGCGATGCGCTGATGACTGCTGCACAAATCGCTGAGGTAAAGCGGGGTGTAATAGCTGTTCCCACGGCTGGCGGCGCTGTTGCAGTTGTTTACAACTTGCCCGGAGTGACCAATCTGAGGCTAAATAAGGATGCCATGAACGGTATCTTTGAAGGCAAGATTACTCGCTGGAATGATGCGAAAATAGCCGGAATTTCTGGACAAGCTAAAAACTTGCCAAATACTGCGATTCGAGTAGCTGTACGGGCAGACAGCAGCGGTACTAGTTTTATTTTTGCTAATCATTTGCAGGCAACTGGTAGCACCATCAAAGCTGCCGCTCAGCCGAAGTGGCCAGACACCGCTGTCAGGGGTCAAGGAAACCCCGGCGTAGCTGCTTTGGTGAAGAATACAGCGGGTGCGATCGGCTATGTTCAAGATACTTTTGCTCGGCAAAACAATCTTCAAACAGCATTTATTCAAAATAAAGCTGGCAGGTTTGTAGACCCTAGCTTGGCTGAAGCAGAGAAAGCTTTAGCAGGGGAAACATTCCCCGCAGACTTCCGCTTAGTAGAAGGCAATCCCAACGACGGTTATCCGATTGTTGGTTTGACTTGGCTGTTAATCTACAAACAGTATCCTGCTGCGAAAGCAGAGGCTATTAAAAAGATGGTTAATTGGGTGATGACTACAGGTCAAGGTATCAACAAACAGCTAGAGTTTACTCGGATTCCTTCAGCTACAGCTCAAAAGGTGGTTCAAGCAGTTAATCAGACTGTGATTGCCAGAGGTTAATTCCGGCGATCGCACGGGGTTATGAGTTGACGAGTTAAATCGATGACTCAAAATTCATAAATGATCAGGTTAGTGTGCACTAAATTTACTGTGTAAGGTACGCACTGCGTACCTTACAAACTAGGTTCCCAGCGCGCAACCAGCCCATTATAATTCCTCGTCCTTTAAGCAAGTATTTTACTTTGTACGCACTAATTTTGGTATGACCAATATTTCAAAAAAGCGGGATATATTGACTCGGAAACCGACAGAAATGAACACAGAAGTAGATTTGACAGATACTGCTGGTGAAGGTCTATGGATGGAGTCAGGATTTACACTATTTGTATGGGGTTTTGCCCTAGCAACAGCGGGTACGTTGTTTTTGATGAGTGCGGTAATTTTTAAAGATGCTTGGCCTGCTATTAGCCAATTTGGACTCTCTTTCTTGTGGAATCCCAAGTGGGATATCGGTGAGTTGCAGTTTGGGGCTTTGCCGTTTATTTACGGTACTGTAATTAGTTCTGCGATCGGCATAATCATCGCACTTCCTTTAGGGCTGTCAGTAGCTATAGTTACTAGCGAGAACTTCTTACCCGTTTGGGTGCGATCGCCCTTGGGATTCATGGTTGAATTAATCTCGGCTATTCCCAGCGTAATAGTTGGCCTTTGGGGAATATTTGTTTTGATTCCCTTCTTGTTGCCATTGCAGCAGTCATTGTTTGATAATTTCAGTTGGTTTCCCTTGTTCAGCAGCGAACCTTTAGGCCCCGGAATGCTGCCCGCTGGAATCCTTTTATCGATTATGATTTTGCCAACAGTAGCCGCCATCAGCCGCGATGTATTGATGTCGGTTCCAGTAGATGTGCGAAGCGCTTCCATGTCCCTTGGTGCCACCCGCTGGGAAACAATATTTAAGCTGTTATTACCAGCAGCTAGTTCGGGGATTATCGGCGCCACCATATTAGCATTGGGACGCGCTTTAGGCGAAACAATGGCAGTCACAATGGTGATTGGCAACTCGATTCAAATTAACAAATCCCTGCTGGCTCCCAGCTACTCAATTCCTGCTGTTTTGGCAAGTCAATTTCGGGAAGCTGTAGAACCCCTGCACACCGGCGCTTTGATGTATTTAGCCTTAATTTTATTTGTGATCACTCTGTTCGTAAATGCGATCGCAGTATTGTTGGTTCAGCTAATTGGGGCCAAAAAAGCTAAAACTTAACATCATCGAAAGCAATTTGGTCACAAGCCGCGCCGCCAGATTTATCCCCTGGTTCAATCTAAAATCTCAAATCTAAAATCCCATGGCTCAAGCACAAAAATTAGATAGTATTCTGGATGCAGAAATCACCAACCCCCTGTCGCTAAGCCGAACTTTTTTCAGCCGGGGAATGACAGTTATCGCTTTCGCTCTGACAGCTCTAGCCCTGCTCCCTTTGTTTGCTATTTTATACAAAATTCTGGGGGAAGGACTTACACATTTGAGCTGGGAAGTGCTAGTATCTCTGCCCGCACCCGTCGGAGTTGAAGACCAGCCCAACGGCTTTGCTAATGCGATTCTCGGCACTGCTTTAATGGTGGGAATTGCGACATTAATTAGCGTACCTATCGGCGTAATGACGGGAATATTTTTGTCTGAGTTTGGTAGAGAAAACAAAGCGATAGCCAATAGTATTCGCTTTATCACCGTCATTCTCAGCAGCGTTCCCTCGATCGTAGTTGGCGTCTTTTCCTACGCCCTAATCGTCGTTACCACCAAAGCATTTTCATCCTTAGCAGGCGGTTTTGCCCTCGGCGTCATCATGCTTCCAGTGGTTGCTCTGACAACAGAACAAGCATTAAAATTAGTGCCTACTTCTTACCGCCTCGCTTCTGCTGGTTTGGGAGGCGGACGCTTTCAAACTATGTTTCGCATTATCATACCCTCAGCACTTCCAACTATTACCACAGGTATTTTACTCGCTGCTTCCCGCGCCGCCAGCGAAACCGCACCGTTGATTGTAACGGCGTTATCGAGTCAATTTTGGCCTCCTTTAGTTGATAAATTGGGCGAGATAATGCAGTCCCCTATAGGTGCAGAAACCATTGCAAAACTCAAAGAAATTCCCGAAACACTGCTGACCCCGACTCCTTCCATGTCAGTATTAATATACAGCTACGCCAGCTCTCCTTACAAAGAGCAGAACGAATTGGCGTGGACTGCTGCCTCTGTCCTTTTGGGTATGGTTTTGATTGCTAGCGTCGCATCCCGTACAGTAACTCGGAAACGCTTGCAAAATCGATAAATCAATAACTAAAGTGCATCTCTCAGTCAAATATTAACAAGATAACCAGCTAAATAATGAAACCTAAAGCTAACTTGAAATCCGAAAACTATACAGATCAATTCCTAGAAGATGCCGCCCCGGAAATAGACCCCAATGCAATGCCAGCACTGCGGGTTCAGGACTTGAGTTTTTATTACGGAACTCACAAAGTCTTAGAAAATTTATCGATGAATATCCCTCACCCGCAAGTGACGGCTATTATTGGTCCTTCAGGTTGCGGCAAATCTACGTTTCTCAAAGCTCTCAACCGGATTGGTGAATTGGAGGGAAAAGTTAAAATTAAAGGAAGAGTAGAGTTTTTTGGACAGGATATTTACAGCCCAAAAGTAAACATTAATAGTTTGCGTCGGCAAATTGGGATGGTGTTTCAAAGACCGAATCCTTTTCCACTGAGCATCTACGATAATATTGCTTACGGGGTGAGGATTTTTGGTCGCAAAAGCAAAGCAGAATTAGATGAAATTGTGGAATCGGCACTCAAAAGTGCGGCGCTTTGGGATGAAGTCAAAGACGATTTGAATAAATCGGCTCAGGGGATTTCGGGGGGACAGCAGCAGCGGCTTTGTATTGCTCGCGCTTTGGCTGTGAAGCCGAAAATTTTGTTGATGGATGAACCTTGTTCTGCTCTAGATCCGATTTCTACGATGAAGATTGAGGAGTTGTTTCAGACTCTGCGGCAGCAGTTAACAGTTGTAATTGTGACGCATAATATGCAGCAGGCGGCTCGCGTTTCTGATTACACGGCTTTCTTTAATACTGATGAAAGTCGCATCGGCCGCATGGTGGAATTTGGGCCGACAAGTAAGATTTTTACTTCTGCGGGCAATTCGAGTACGAGAGATTACATTCAAGGCCGTTTCGGTTAATACTTACATCTTGAACCTCTTTCAGAACAGGCAAGATGTCTATTCCACAACAGACAAATATTTTTGTGCAGGCATCTTGCCTGCTATAGTTATGTTTTCAGAACAGGCAAGATGCCTGTTCCACAACAGACAAATATTTTTGTGCAGGCATCTTGCCTGCTATAGTTATGTTTTCAGAACAGGCAAGATGCCTGT